>CAKTDK010000003.1 GCA_934541205.1 uncultured Eubacteriales bacterium | reverse complement strand
AGCCAGTTTCTATGGGAAAAATGGCGGTAATGCTGTATAGGGTGATGATGCATATAAAGAAATGGTTTGTTAAAAAAGAAGATTGTAAATGTTTTAAAGATAATTAGTAAAAGAAAACTCCGGCATGGATTAACCATACCGGAGTTTTCTTATTAAATATTATTTACTGATTTTACATCAATTAAAAATAAATTAGAATCTTTTAATAAATTTTCAAAATTATGTTTTTTTCCGGATACTGTAAACCCTATAATATTGATTCCGTTTTCGTTTAAGTATTGCTGTCTTAACGAAAAGTCAATATCGGTATTTTCAAACATATCACTTTTCAGTAAAGCTTTAATAAATTTAAGATTTGAACAAGAATTTACAACATCGAAAATATAATTTGATTCTAATATGGAAACAGTAGATAAATTACTTATATCATATTCTTTTTCATAATTGATATAAGGAGTATTATAAAATATTTTATTATTTTTTGTTATTATACGGTTTATTGTTCCTATATTTAATGCAATATCAGAATCGTTTTGAGATGATCTGATGGTAGAACTGATTAATTTTAAATCTGAATTTTCAAAGTAAAACATTTTATAATAATTCATTACATAATCTTTTAATTCTAATGGAGTAACTAATCCGATTTTTAAAATCAATTCATCATTTTCATTATATTTTTTAAGTTCTTCAAAAAGTATTTTATTATTTATACTAAAATCAGAATGACGGTAAAAATTATTTATCTTTTTAAAATTCTTTATTTTGCATTTATTGTATATGGAAATTACACCGTATGTTTTATCGGATAATACAGGGTTTTCTATGGTACATTCCAGCGTATAAGGTGAAAAATTTTTATTGCTTTCTTTGTATTTTGTGATATAAGGTGAATAAGGGTCAATACAGTTAACGCAATATTCAATGTTTGTTTTTACGTTGGGAATATATTTTACATCGGGTATATATTTATATGGATTTTCAAAAAATATTATAGAAAAAGTAATTACTATTAAAACGAATATAATTATTGAAATTATAATTATCTTTTTTTTTCATAATAAATGTCTCCTATATAATTTTAAGAGTTAAAAAATTATATAGATTAATATCAGATAAAACAAGTTTTTATATTTTTATAATATCATAAATAAAAAATATGTCAATAATTTTATAAATAAAAATATATTTAAAATTTGTATGTAATAGTATTATAAAAAGTATGATATAATACACTAAATAATATTATTACAGAAAAAGGCGGAGCAATTATATGAAAAATTCCATAATAACATCGATTAAAGGCTTGGTTGTCGGTTCGTCAATGCTTCTTCCGGGAGTAAGCGGAGGAACTATGGCGATTATACTTGGTATATATGATAAACTTATACATTGTATTAGTTCGTTTAAAAAGGATATAAAGAAAAATATCTTGTTCTTACTTCAATTTGGAATAGGTGCTGTATTGGGAATAATTCTTTTTTCCAATATAGTTTTAAAAGCGGTAGAAAGTTTTAAATTTCCTATGCATTTTTTGTTTATGGGCGCTGTTTTGGGAAGTATTCCGGCTCTTCTGAAAAAGACTAAGAAAGAATTTTTTAACATAAAAGATATTTTTATAATTTTAGCAGGTTTTTTGGTTGTTTTTGGATTATCTAAAATTCCCAGCGGTTTTTTTGTGTTTGAAAAACTTGATTTCATAAGTTTTTTTGTTCTTCTTTTGGCAGGTTTTATTGTCGCTGTTGCTCTTATATTACCTGGAATAAGCGCATCACAAATGTTGCTTTTGCTTGGAATATATGAAATGGTATTAAATTCTTTGTCTGAATTTAATATCCTTATACTTGTTCCGATAGCAGCAGGAGGCATAATGGGAATTATACTTACTACAGGAATTTTGGAAAAAGCTATGACAAAATTTCCTAAAGTTACGTATCTATTTATTATAGGATTTGTTTTGGGGAGCATTTTGGATATTTTTCCGGGAATACCGATGTTTTCTCAAATCCCAATATGCTTAATTACTTTTTTAGTTGGATTTTCAGCAATATATTTTTTATCAAAATTCAGTAAAGAATAAAATAAAAAAATCCGCAGAGAGATTTATTTTCTCTGCGGATATATTTTTTTAAAATTATCTGGGTTCAACAATAAGTCTTATTGCGGTACGATCTTCTTCCTGAATTTTAATGTCCGTAAAAGAAGGAACGCAGACAAGGTCAACTCCTGATGTGGCTAAAAAGCCTCTTGCAATGGCAACGGCCTTTATAGCTTGATTAATAGCGCCTGCCCCTATTGCCTGAATTTCTGCCGAGCCGCTTTCTCTTATTACTCCGGCCAAAGCTCCGGCAACTGAATTTGGGTTGGATTTGCTGGATACTCGTAGTATCTCCATGGTATTTCCCTCCTAAAAATAATGCGTAGATATAGAGTAATGTTGTTACTATCTATAAGATACACCTAATTTACGCAAAAATCAATAGTTTTCGGGAAAAAAATTAATAATTTTGTAATATGTTTATTCGTATATGTGGTTTTTTACTAATTCTATGTTATCAAATTTGTCTAATTTTAACAAAATAAGACCGGATAAGCATGGACCTTCGGCCTCTTTGAAAGTAACCGGAAGCTGTTTTGTAAATTTTTCTAATATAATTTGCGTTTCTACACCTAAAATAGAATTTACGGGGCCTGTCATTCCTGCATCCGTAATATAAGCAGTACCTTTCGGCAGAATTTTAGCGTCGTTTGTCTGTACATGTGTGTGCGTTCCGAAAACAGCGGTTACTCTTCCGTCAAGATAATTTCCTATGGCAAGTTTTTCCGAAGTCGCTTCGCAGTGAATATCCACAATTATTATATTGCATTTTTCTTTTACGTCCAAAAGGATTTGATCCGCAGTTTCAAAAGGACTTTTTAAAGGCTCCATAAAAACCCGTCCCATAAGGTTTATAACGCAGATTGTTTTTCCGTTTGCTTCAAAAAAACCAAAACCTTTTCCCGGAGCGGAAGCAATATAATTTGCAGGTCTTATAATATAATCTTTTTCATCAAGAAAGTCATATATTTCCCGTCTTCTGAAAATATGATTGCCGCTTGTCATAAAGTCAATTCCCGCCATATACAATTTTTCAGCGTTTTTTATCGAAACTCCGTTCCCTTTTGCGCAGTTTTCAACATTTGCTATTACTGCGTCTGCATTAAATTTTTCTTTTATTTGTGATAAGTTTTTACAAAGAAATTCTGTTCCTGCATCCCCTACCACGTCGCCTATAAATAAAATATTCATTATATTCTCCCGTATAGATTTTTATAAACATATTATGGTTGCAATATCAGAAATTATAAAGTAATAATTTCAACATTTTCAACCGCTTCACAAATAAGGTTTTCCATATCCAGCTTATTTTCTTCAAATACTACATATTTTAAAACAGGTTTTGTTTTTGGATGTTTTGGAGTAAATACGGTGCAGCAGTCTTCGTAAGGCAAAATAGATGTTTCAAAGGTATTGATTTTCTTTGAAACCTGAACGATTTCTTCTTTATCCATTCCTATAACGGGACGGAAAACAGGTATATTTACTGCATTATCAGTAACGGCAAGAGCGGAAAGAGTCTGACTTGCGACCTGACCTATGCTTTCTCCTGTTACAAGAGCAGATGCGTTTTGTGAAACAGCAATTCTTTCAGAAATTTTCATCATATATCTTCGCATTACAAGAGTAAACATTTCCTCTTTACATTTTTTCTTTATTTCCTCCTGAATTTTTGTAAACGGAACAATAAATACCTTCATTTCCCCGCAGTAATCAGTCATAATTTTTGCAAGGTCGAGAACTTTTTCTTTAGCTCTTTCTGAAGTATACGGATAGGAATAAAAATGTATACAACATAAACTTACGCCTCTTTTTGCAATCATATATCCCGCCACCGGTGAATCTATGCCCCCTGAAAGAAGCAACGCGCACTTACCGTTTGAACCAACCGGCATTCCTCCGGCGCCCTGAAATTTTTCACAGGAAACAAAAGCATATTTGTCTCTTATTTCAATAGTTACAGTTACTTCGGGATTTTTTACATCTACCGAAAGATGTGAAAATGTATCTAAAAGATCCCCTCCTAGCTCAGTACATATTTGAGGAGAATTCATAGGAAACTGTTTGTCGGAACGTTTAGCGTTTACTTTAAAGGTTTTTGCAAGAGATAAAGGTATTTTTAAATATTCTTTTGCAGTTTTGGAAATTTCATTAAAATCTTTTTCGCAAAGGGCAGCTTTTGATAGTACCGCTATTCCGAAAACCTTTTGCAGTTTTGAAACTGCAAAATCTATATCGAAAAAGTCGTCTTGAGGAATGATTGTTATTGTAGATTGCTTACAGCTTATATCAAAGGAACCTAAATTTGACAATGTCTTTTTAATGTTTTTTATAAGAAGCTTTTCAAAAGCGCCTCGGTTAAGTCCCTTTAAGGCTATTTCGCCTAATTTACATAATATAATTTCTTTCATTTTATAATCCTTCCTTTTAATGTCTTGAGACAAGGTTTTTTCGGCAGTTTTTAAGTCCGTTTATAAGCATATCTATATCTTCTTTGTCGTTATCGGCGCAAAGAGAAATTCGAAGAGCGGAATTTATTCTTTCGCTGTCAAGACCCATTGAAGTTAAAACATGGCTTTTTCCTTTGTTCTTTGAAGAACAGGCAGAACCTGCCGAAACAAATACATTCATAGATTCAAGATGGTGAAGCATAACCTCGGACTGTAAATTAAGTATTGATATATTTAAGATATGATTTACTCTTTCGGAGGGTGAATTTATTATAATATCCGGAATTTCTTTAAGTCTGCCCAAAAGATACTCATTTAAATCCTTTATGTAATCATAGTTTTCTTTTATATTGCCAAACCCTTTTTTTGCTGCGGCGGCAAAAGAAGCGATTCCGGGCATATTCTGAGTGCCGCTTCTTAAATTTTGTTCCTGTCCGCCTCCGAAAACAGTAGGAGAAATCAGATTTTTATTTTTTATATATAATGCGCCGGTACCTTTCATTCCATGAATTTTGTGAGAACTGATGCTTACAAGATCAGCTCCGTAAGAAGAGGGAATAAAAGGCATTTTTAAATATCCCTGAACAGCATCGATGTGAAAAAGGGCTGGGGAAGATTTGGATTTAATTATATCTTTAATAAATTTACAAGGAAGAATTTCTCCGGTTTCATTGTTAACAAGCATAGAAGATATTAATATAGTATTTTCGTCAATTTCCTTCTGAAAAGCGGAAATAGGAATACTGCCGTTTTTATCCGGAAAAATGTATACAACATCAAACTCATTTTCAAGAGCTTTGAAGCAGTTTAAAACAGAAGGATGTTCAATTGAGGTTGTAATTATTTTATTTCCTTGGCGGCGTTTTTTTCGGACTGTGCCTAAAATGGCGATATTATTGCTTTCAGTACCTCCTGAAGTAAAAATTATATTTCCTCTTTCACAGCCTAAAGTTTCTCCGATAACGGATTTTGCTAAAGAAAGCTGTTTTTCGGCGTTTACTCCCATTGAATGAAGGGAAGAAGGGTTTCCGTAATTTATATTCATCATTTCAACAGCAGCGGCTATAGCCTCGTCGCATACCTTGGTTGTGGAACTGTTGTCAAGATAAGCTATATTCATTAAGAATCATTTCCAATCAAAAAGTTTAATATTAATAATTGTACTATAAAATCTTATTTTTTTCAAATAGCACAGTAATAATGATTTTCTCTAAGCATATATATTAAAAAAGGAGTGATGTTTTTGGAATTTTCTGATGTAAGGTCAAATATGCCTTATCCCTCATTAAAGGATATTAAATATAATCCGGACGACGCAAAAATTCTTCAAAGTGATTTTTCGGGGATAAACGGAGAATATACATCAATTTCGGTATATATTTATCAGCATCTGTGGTTTTCGGATAAAAATCAGGAATTTTCTGAAATTATAAGAAAAATTGCTGTTGTGGAAATGCATCATATAGATTTGCTCGGAAAAGCTATAATAAAAATGGGGGGAGATCCGAGGTTTTGGTATTATAATAGAACAAGTGCGTATTCATACTGGAGCACCTCTTTGGTTTCTTATGAAAAAAATTTAAAAAATATTATACTTGAAAATATTGAATCTGAGCAAAAAGCTATATCAAACTATTCTCAGCATATAAAAATTATCAAGGATGAAAAAGTAAAAGAGCTTTTGACCAGAATAATTTTAGATGAAAAAAGGCATATTTTAAATTTTGAAAATCTTTATAAAAAATATTGTATTTAAAAAGGTTACAATTTGGATACAATATGGTTTTTATTGTTGTATTTCGGGGATTTATTGATATAATAATATTGTAAGTAATTAAACTTATTGCAATAAATTCTTTTATGTTTTCAGCTGTGTTTTTTTGACACAGCTTCTTTTTTTATAAGGAGAATTTTTATGAAAAGAAAGTTTTGTATTTTTGTATGTGTTTTAATCAGTGTTTTGGTTTTGATAATACCTCGTAAAGATATTTGTAATGACGGAGGAACTATTACTTATACTTCTTTAACTTATAAAATTATAAAGTGGCATAAATTAAGTCCCGATAATCCAAATGTTTTTAAAGAGGGAACGGAAATTTATTTTTTCCCGAATAATTTTCATGATTTGGGATATTATGAATAAATACAAGTTGTTAACTTTTTTATTTTGTGATATTATTTAAAAAAACGGACGGATTTTTATGGATAATATAAATGATGTTTTAACAGTAATTAAACTTATAAGCCAGGCAATAATTGAAAACGGCGGAGAAACAAGCCGCGCTGAAGAGGTTTGCGAAAGAATATGCAAGGCTTATAATGTAAAAAATATAAATGCTTTTGCCATACCTACGGGAATTATTATAACTGTAGGAGAAAATGATGAAAAAACCGTTATGAAACGTATAAAAAATAGAAGTATAAATTTTGAGGGGCTTGAAAGGGCAAACGATATATCTTATAAATTGGTAAGAGGGGATATAGGTCTTAAAACTGCCCGTGAAATGATTACGCGTCTTATTGAAGAAAAGCAAACGAGTATATTTAAAAAGCTTTTAATTATTGGCGCGGGAGGACTTTCTACAGGTTTTTTTGCGGCTTTGCTGGGCGGAGGACTTTTTGATTTTACCGTTGCATTTTTCTGCGGGATTTTTATACAGATTATATCTTTGCTTTTTAAAAGAAATGATTTGTATCAGTTTTTGATTTCAATGATAGGTGGAATGTTCAGCGCATTGTTTGCGGTTTTAGCCGTTTTTATTTTTAAAGAAGGCAATATGGATTTTATAATATCAGGAGCTATTATGCTTCTTTTGCCGGGGCTTGCAATGACCAGCGCTATAAGAGACACAATGAGCGGAAATCTTCTTGCCGGAACTTCAAAAATAGGAGAGGCGCTTCTTACCGCTGTTGCAATAGCCGGAGGAGTGGGAGCAGTGCTTTCTGTTTTTGCGGCTTTGGGAGGAAATATAATATGAATTATTTAACTAATTTTATATATTCATTTTTTGCAACTTTGTTTTTTTCATATGTTTTAAAATCTCCTAAAAAGACTTTATTGATAAATTCTTTTATAGCGGGATGCGGATATATTATATATATGTTTACTTCATCGATTTTTAATCAGTTTTTCGGATATTTTATTTCGGCAATGCTTATATGTATAAGCTGCGAAACACTTGCAAGGATTATTAAGGTGCCTTACATAATACTTCTTTTTCCTTCCGTTATTCCGCTTGTTCCGGGACTTGGACTTTATAAAATGATGCTTGAACTTGTTCGCGGAAATGTAAATATAGCACTTCATATAGGTGTTGAAACCCTTATTATAATTCTTATTATTGCAAGCTCAATGGCGGTAACAAACCTTATATTCCGTTCTGTAAAAATAAAATTAAAATAAGCAGAAAATATGAAGGAGATGTTTGTATGAAAGTAGATTTTTATGATAGTGCAGACGACAGCTTATTAAAGTTTGCTGTTATAATTTCTAAACATCGGAATAAATGGGTGTTTTGTAAGCATAAAGAAAGGGATACCTATGAAATTCCCGGCGGACACAGAGAGGAAAATGAGGATATTCTTACTACGGCCAAAAGAGAGCTTTCAGAAGAAACAGGCGCGTTGGAATTTTCGATATCTCCTGTTTGTGTTTATTCTGTTACAGGAAAAAACAGAGTTAATCACAGCGGTGAAAAAACCTATGGCATGCTGTATTATGCAGAGATTAAAACATTTCAAAATGAACTGCACAGTGAAATTGAAGCTATTCGTTTTTTTGATAAACTGCCATCACGTTGGACATACCCGTTAATTCAACCATTATTAATACAGGAATACGAAAAAAGGGTTATGAAATAATTTTATATTTGAAGATTATTGAATCGTGCATAAATTATTTATTTTAGAAAAATTTTTGATTTGAGTGTTTATTATTAAGAAAAAAATATTAGAATATATAAAAAACAATCCGCAAAATCTGCGGATTGTTTTTTATATGTTTTTCTTTTGAATGTATTTATCCCAAAGAATAAAGCTTATTTTTGCCTTTTCATTTCCGTAATTTGCAAGATGTTTTATAATGACTATTCCTGAAACAACTATCGCCCCTGTGATTATTGCTCTTATATCTTCAAATAAAATACAGCATACGGAAAATGCAATCATAGAAATTATTACTCTTAATGAATGGGGAATTATTTTAATAACTACGCTTAAAAATATCATGGATGCGGCAAGATATATAAAAGCATTTGAAAACGGAAATAATCCAAGAAGGACTCCGAAAGTTACGGCAATTGCTTTTCCGCCGTGAAACTTTAAAAAAGGAGAAAAAGCGTGGCCCGCTATAGGAGCGGCAATTATAAGAGAAAACATCATATTTGATATATCTGTGTGTCTTGAAGCAAGGTATAAAGGTATAAATCCTTTTAAAATGTCAAGAATAAGACATAATATTCCCGGAAGTATACCAACGCAGTGCATAACATTTGCAGTACCGGGATTTTTATCTTCCGATAATTTGGTTATATCCTTTTTATAAAATAATTTCGGGATAATATAACTGTACATTATGCTGCCGGAAAAAAAGGATACTGTTATGAGCAAAATATATTTCGTCATAAAAATCAACTCTTTATCATATTTAAAATAAAATCACATATATCGTCACAAGCATTTGAATTTATTTCTTTTTTCTGCGCTTCAAGCATGTCAGCTTTTGCTTGTTCATTTCTGATAAGCTTTGCAGCGGCAGAAATTTGATTTTTTACATTGTCGTCATAAAAGGCCATTCCTTTTGAGTTAAAAAACAAAGCGTTTTCTGTTTCGCACCCCGGGATAGGTTCTGTCAATATAACGGGGATGTTTTTTACGGCAGCCTCTGTTGAAGTAAGTCCTCCGGGTTTTGTAAACAGTATATCGCAGGCGTCCATATACAATGGTATACGGTTTGAAAATCCTTTAATATATACGTTATGCTGACGGGCAAATCTGTCCCGAAGTTTTGATTTAAGCTTTTTGTTTGTTCCGCCCATAACTACTATATTTACTTTGTTGCCATAGTTTTTTAAAATAGATACTATTAAAGATCCTACATTTCCGTATCCCATACTTCCTGTCATAATCAGATACATAGGCTTATCCTGTTCTATTTTTAAAATTTCTCTTGCAGCAGTTTTCGAAAGTTTTTCTTTAAATTCATTTTTTACGGGAATACCCAAAGGATAAAGTTTTTCTTCGGGAATACCTTTTGAAATGAAATCAGAAATTAAATCTTTGTGTGGAATAATATAAGCATCCATTCTAGTTTCTTCCCAAAAAGGAATAGAAGTATAATCAGTTGCAATAGCAATACAGGGTATGTTTAGCTTTTTACTTTCTTTAAGAGAAGAAAGAGTCTGAGCCGGAAAAAGATGGGGCGTTACGATAACAGTATATTTATTATCTATAATAAAGTTGTATAATTGCTGTTTATAATGTTCGTTTGCTTTGTAGACAGGAGATTTTCTGTCTGGTTTTGAAATAAAATTTCCCGCTTTGTATAACATTCCGAAAATACCCGGAACACGTGTGGTTATGAAATTATATGTTTTTTCTACCTTTTGTGAAACGGTTTTTCCAGCAAAAGTGAGAGCGTCAATGAAGTCGCAGGATATACCGCGTTCCTTTAGGTTTTCAAAAATTGCTTGACCGGCACCGTTATGACCTTGTCCGGTATTGCAAGATAATATTAAAACTTTCATAATATCTCCTCTTTTGGTTCTTCCGGAATATAGCATGGAAGCTGTATTGTTATTTTAGTATATTCATTTTCACGGCTTTCTATAATAAGTTTTCCGTGATGCTTTGCAATTATTTCGTCGGCAATGGAAAGTCCCAGTCCCGTACCGCTTTTGGTATTGTCTTTGGTTTTATAAAATTTTTGTTTTACCTTTTCTATTTCTGCCGAAGGAATTCCCGAACCGAAATCTTTAATTGTTATATTTATTAAACTGTCGTTTTGATTTATGGAGGTATTAATTATTCCTCCTTCTTCAGTATGTTTTACTGCGTTATCCAAAACATTAAAAAACACTTGTTTAAGGCGGTCTTTATCTCCCATAATCGGGGATATGACAGTATCATTGTCATAGGTTATAGTAATATTTTTTTCTCTTTTGGCTTTTTCCATCATCATAAAAACGGTTTCTTCAAATACGTCTAAAACTTCTGTTTTTGAAATGTTTATTTTTAATCTGTCGGCCTGAATATTTGAAAAGTCCAAAAGTTCTTCCACCATTTTTGAAAGACGGTCAGTTTCGGATTTTATAAATATAAGACCGCGTTCCATCATTTTTTCGTCTCCGCAGGAGGAAAGTGCAGTTTCACTCCATCCTCTTATTGCGGTAAGCGGAGTACGAAGTTCGTGGGATACCTGAGAAATAAAATCGTTTTGAGTTTTTTCTGTATTCGCAAGTTCCTGAGCCATATAATTTATAGCTTTGCACAAATCGCCCATTTCATCACGGTAATCTTCAGACAGCCTTGTATTAAAATCACCTTTTGCTATTTTTTCAGATACAGCGGTTATATCGGATAAAGGCGTTACAATACCTCTTATAAAGAACTGTGAAGATATTCCGACAAGAACTATTATAATAAGACCTATTATAGAGAAAATGCCCACGAAGGTCAAGACCTGTTTATCGGCTTCAATAAGAGATACGTTGTATCTTGCGTAAGCAAGAGTATATCCATAGGCATTGTCAAGCTTTACTGTGTAGGCCATATATTTTTCTTTTGTATATTTGTTATAGCAGACGGCTGCGGAATTTTTGCCGTTTTTAGCGTCAATAAAATCTTGAGTGTCAACAGGATCTTCCGGAACAAAACCAAGGGTTGAAAAAATAACGGTTCCGTTGTCATCAAGTATCTGCATTTCTATTTTATCTTTATAAGGAAATTCATTTATAAGAGCGTTTCCTATGCTGTATATATCCTGATATTGAGAAGATAAATATGTTTTATAGAAATTTGATGTTGTTGCCGCGCGGGAGGTAATATTTCCTTCTATTCCGGTATAATAATAATTTTGCAGAAAAACCGCAAAGGCTACAATTATAACAATAAGAATAATTATAATAGTTCCATATACGGTAACAAACCATCGGTTTTTAATACCTTTAAGTTTTAACATCAGTTAATTCCCCATTTATATCCGTAGCCCCAAATAGTTAATATATAGGAAGGAGAAGACGGATTTTCTTCAATTTTCATTCTAAGCCGCCGTATATTTACGTCAACTATTTTAAGTTCTCCGTAATAATCGCTTCCCCATACGGTTTTTAATATACTTTCACGGCTTAAAGCTTTTCCTTTATTTTTCAGAATAAATTTTAATATATTAAATTCAATTTGAGTAAGCTCTAATGGAACGTCATTTTTTTTGACTGTCATAAGATCGCAGTCGATATAAAAAGGACCGCTTTTAATTATATTGTCGTTTTCTTTGTTTGGAAATTTTGATTTTACTACTCTTCTGTATAAAGAATTTACTCTGGCAATAAGTTCCGACGGAGAAAAGGGTTTTGTTATATAATCGTCGGCACCGCAGGTAAACCCCTCTATTTTATCCTGTTCCATAGTTCTTGCAGTAAGCATAATAATACCGGTATCGTCATTGAGTTCCCTTATTTTTTTGCAAATTTCAAACCCGGTTGTATCGGGAAGCATGACGTCAAGCAGTGCAATGTCAAAATAATCTTTATTTTCAATTATATTTAACGCTTCGGCACCGGTTTTAGCCTGAATTACAGTAAATCCTGCGCGTTCAAGGTTTATAACCACAAATTCTCTGATAGGTTCTTCATCTTCTAAAACTAATATTTTTTTCATATATGTCTCCTAATTATTTTTTAATAAAAAATATTGCTTTATCAAATCTTCATTATCAATTCCGAAGTCTGAAAGAATAATCCGCTGTTCTTCATATATATATACGCCGTAGCATTTCGAGAAATTACGGGAGGTAGCTATAAGTTTATAGTTACCATGGTCATTGTCCCATTGCTCTTTTGTAAAGGTTCGTATTGTAAAAAGCTTGGGACTTATGGTGTATGAGTAGCTCAAAACACTGGCGTTATTATAAAAATCTATAGAATTTGTATTAGGATCATAAGAATAATCCAATTTATCCGACAAGGTATCGGGTACTTTTAAAACATAACCGTCTTTGTTATTTATAATACAGTGAAAGTCAAGCCGAAGTCCCGCTTCTTTAACAAATTCAAATGCGGCGGCAAAGCAAGGAGAGTCATTGCTGTTTGATTCGGATGTGGTGTAAGGGATAGTATAGTTATAAAAAATTTCCGTACGGTTGTCTTTATCTATGTCAGTACTATAAAGAGAAAGATCTTTTGAAAGAAAAACAGAATCTGACTCTTTTTCCGAAAGGGTGGAAGAAGTAATATCAAAAGTGAAAATCTTTGTTTTTACTCCTTCAGAGGGCATATCATAGTCTATTATTATCGCTGAGGTATTATCGTTCATTTCATCAAAAGAAATATATGTGCGTCCGTTTGTATACATATCGGTATTAAGTTTATGTATTTCGTTTATTCCGTTGCCTTTTTTCCCGATTATTTTGGCGATTGAATTATTTTTGGATAAAGTAAATATTTCCATTACTCTGTCGCTGTTTATATCGTTAATTGATATATTATTGTAAGCGTCAGAGTATATTTCTTTGTATTTTTGATTATAGGAATAAACAGATAGTCCTTTAGTATCATTATTATACAGTTTCCAGCCGATGATTAAATCGAGAGATTCGTTTTGAGATATATTTTCAAAAGCTATAAAATCTATATCATAGCCTTCGTTTGTAATCTCTGCATATTTAATCCATTCCGCTTTATCACTGTTGTAATCGTTGTCGGTGGGAGATAAAACAAGGATGTGGGTAAGATTATCGTCGGAAGAAGTATAAAAGATAAAAGCTTCGGATCTTCCGTCGTTGTTGACGTCAAGTTTATACGCTGGAGAAGTATTATCTTTAATAGGGTATAAAAATTTTTTGTTTTTAGAGGAGAAGTCATTAATCGCGTTTTGAAGTTTTGTGTTTGACTGGCTCATTTTCGGCGGATGTATAAGACTTGAAATTTCCATTGTAGGCTTGCTGCATCCGGATAAAACTATACAAAGCAAAAAAATCATTATAAAAAATCTTTTCATAACACTATTTCCTAATTCTACATATATTATATATAAGTATATTTTATATAATAACATAACATTGTATTATTGTAAATTTTTTATTGAAAAATATCTAAAAAATATCCCTGTTTTATACAATATTTTACTAAATTCTATTATGTAATTTTGACAAAATATTTTTTAAAAATGTGATATCATTAAACAAATTCCATATAAAAATTAGAAGATATTTACATTTATTTACATTATATTCTAAATAAGCTGTAATAAAATGGAAGATAACAAAATTTTCAAGGTCTGAAATTTCTAAAATAATTTGAAAAAGTTTTAAATTCACCCGGTAAGTATAAGGAGTTGCAAAAATGCTCTGAATTTCTTTCAAATGCTTCGTTTTTGCATAAAATGCTTCATTTGTACCAAAAAATATCCAAAAAATGGAATAAAAATAACGGAAAACTTGCATTTAAAAAAATGCTGTGCTATAATGCCACACAGTTAAGGACTTGGCAAAGAAATTTGCTCAAAGGAAAAATGGGCTCTTTGTTTTGAAATTAAGTTTTTGTGAATAAAAACAAGGAATAAAACCATATAATAACTTTGAAGGGCTTTTAAACCGAAAAAAATAAAAAATGGGGCGAAGCTCTTTTAAGCTTGACAAAGGAGAATTTATTGCATGAATATAAAAAAGTTAATAAATACGGTATTGCCCAAAGATAAAAATATGGGCAAGCGTATGATACCGCTGATGATATTGGCGGCAGTTTCCTCCGTATGGATAAGCGTATCGGCCGCGTCGGTAAACACTGTTGCTCTTTGTGTATACGGCGAAACAAAAGAGATAGTTACTTCCATCACTGATTTGGACAGTATATTACAGCAGGAAAATATAAATGTATCTAAAAATGACAAAGTGGAATTTTCCCCTGTAAAAGACGGTAAAGGCAGTATTAATATCGTAAAAAGATATGAAGTATTGGTGAAATTCGGCGACGTTACCTCGAACTTTTTGGTGGAGGCTTCGACTGTAAAAGAAGCTATTGAGTTTTCAAAGATTGAATATAATCCGGAAAAGCATATTTTAAATCATGAGCTTACAAGTGAAATTAAAGAAGATATCACGATTGAAATTGCTTTAAAACCGGAACCTACCCCTGAGCCTACCCCTGAAAAAACTCAGGAAGAACAAAATGCAAAGCAGGAAGTAAAAACTGTAAGTAAAACAGAAGCAGTAAATAAAACAGAAGCAGTAAATAAAACAGAAACCGTAAAGAAAGTACAAAATACAAAAAAAGCTTCTTCTGCTTCCTACAGTGCCGATAAAGAAAATTTTACGGTGGCAATAGGAAACGAACAGGTAAAAGTCAAAAAAATGTATATTATGAAAGGAACCGCTTATACCTATGGAGATGACGGCGGAAATGTTACCGCCACCGGAGTCTCTACGAAACGAGGCATTGTTGCGGTAGATCCCAAAGTAATCCCTCTGGGAAGCCGTCTGTATATAAAAACTCCTTCGGGAGATTATATTTACGGATATGCAGTTGCGGCAGATACAGGAGGGGCTATAAAGGGGAAGAAAATAGATATATTTGTTGAAACCGAAAAAGAAGCTTATAATTTCGGTAGACGAAATTTAGAGGTTTATGTTTTAGAATAATTTTAAATATTTTGCGGATATGAATTGATGTACATGAGTACGTATCAAATATCATATCCGCTTTTTTATGTTTGCTATTGATTTAATGAGTTGAAAAATGATAAAATATAATATAATAAAAAATTATTGAAATATAGAGGTGTTATTTTGAAAAGAATATCCGTTTTTTTAATATTTATAATTATTTTGGGAGCGTTATCCGGGTGTGACAGAATAAATATAGATGATCCGGTGTTTGATAATACCTCTTTTAACAATTCGGTTACGCCGGAAAATAATCAGATTATAAAAAAGCTTATTTTGCCTTATAATGAAAACAATTCTTTAAATCCTATCCTTGTCACAGATAATTTAAATAATCAAATGCTCAGACTGGTGTTTCAAAGCCTTGTTGAATATGATGAAAATTATAAGCCTGTTCTTGTTCTTGCTAAAGAATATGAAAATTCGGGAAGTAAATTTACCTTTACCATAGATACGTCTAAAACCTTTCACAGCGGAGAAAAGCTTTCCGCTTATGACGTTGAGTATTCTTTTGATGTTGCAAAAAGAAATTCCCAAAGTATATATAATAAAAATTTTTCAAAAATAAAAAACTACGGTGCATTATCGGAAGATAAATTTACCGTTACGTTTTATGATAATTATCCTGAAAGTCTTAATCTTCTTACAATTCCTGTGATAAAAAAAGGCTCTTCTTCCGATGAATATATGCCAAACGGAACCGGAGCGTATAAATTTATTCGGGAAGATGAAAAGGATTATTTAAAATCTGTTTCCGAAAACAGCAAAATAAAGGAAATAAGTCTTTTTACTCCTAAAAATAATGAAACCTATGAATCCTGCTTTGAAACGGGAATAATAAACGTTATGTATTCTCATATGGATAATACGGAGGATATGGGAATAGGAGGAAGCTATTCCATAAAGGAATATACTCAAAATAAGCTTACTTATCTTGAATTTAACAGTTCTAATAATTTACTTCAGGATAAAAATCTCAGAAAGGCAATTAGCCTTGCCTGCGACAGAAATTATTTTAAAACGAATCTGCTTCTTTCCCATGCAAAAGAAGCATATAGCCTTTTCAATCCTGTTTGGTATAAATATAGCGAAGCAAGTTATGAAACGGAAACTTACAGTATTTCGAAAAGTGCCTCACTTCTTTCCGAAAACGGATATGAAATTAAGGACGGGAATTTTTATAAAGGAGAAACAAAGCTTACTTTCAGGCTTTTGGTAAACAAAAGCAATCAAATAAAGCTTTCTATAGCGGAAAAATTAAAAACGGATTTTGCATTGCTGGGAATAGACATAGTAATAGACGCTCAGCCTTTTGAAACGTATAAAGCAATGCTTTTAAATAAAAACTTTGACATAGTGGTTTGTGAAACTTCAATAGATGCGGACATGGATATAAAATCAATGATAAGCGGAGACAAAAATTACGGCGGTTTTTACAGTGAAGAGCTGATAAAAGCTTATAATGAATTTGAAAATGATAACGGTAAAATAGACGGATTTTTAAAAGCTTATAATGATTTTATGCCTAAAATTCCTCTTTTTTTCAGAAACGGCGGTATATTTTTAAACGGAAGAATAAAAGGTGAGGTCAATCCTACTTCGTTAAATTGTTTTTTTGAATTTGAAAAATGGAGTCTTGAACAGTAAGGGGGTTTCTATGATAAAAATACTTCATACGGGAGATTTGCATTTGGGAAGCGTCGCTTTTTCTCATAATAAAGAAAAGGATGTTTTGGAAAAATGCTTTGATAATATATGTGTTTATGCAAAAGACAACAATATAGATTATGTGCTGTTATGCGGAGATAATTTTGAAAGGGATTATATTACTTCCAAAACTCTTAAAAGCTTTTACGGCTCGGTAAAAAAAGCGGATAATGTAAAATTTATAGTAATAGCGGGAAATCACGATTTTATGGGATTGGATAAAAATCCTTATGAAAGTATTGATTTTCCGGAAAACGTATTTGTATTTAAAAACTTCCAAGTTGAGAAAATGTCTTTTGAAGATGTTGATTTTTACGGAGTTTCATATAAGGATAACGCCCCCGGAATATCTCCTTTTAAAAATTTTTCTATAGAAAACAAGGAGAAAATAAATATTGCTCTTTTTCACGGGGATGTTTCTTCATCGGGGGAATATATGAATATTTCAAAAGAAGATATAAGAAACAGCGGTCTTGATTATATTGCAATGGGACACATACATAAGGCAAGCGGTTTTGAAAAGGAAGGAGATACATATTATTGCTATTGCGGATGTCCGCAGGGAAGAGGATTTGATGAAACCGGAGTTAAATCTTTTGCCGTTTTGGAATTTGAAAAAGGAATGCCTCCTAAATTTCAGCGTATAAGGTCGTCTTTATTTAATTATGAGATACTGCATTTGGATATATCGGAGATAAAAACAACTCTTGAACTTGAAGATAAAATAAATAAGGAAATATCTGTTTTTGATTCGGAAGATGTGATAAGAATATATCTGACAGGAACTTTAAACGAAGATGTAAAGCTTTCCGTTATAAAGGATATATTTAAAAACTGTGAGATAACAGACAATACTGTTCTTTTTGAAGAAAATAAACATAGATTTGACCCGAAAAGTATAATGGGAACATATTTTCGTATTTTGGAGGATATGAAAATAAGCGGAGATATACCTTGTGAAATTATTGAAAAAGCAGAGAAGATGGGATATTATGCTTTTTCTGATGAGGAGGATATATCATGGTTATAGAAAAATGTTATATTGAATCCTTTGGCTGCTTTAAGGATAAAAGCTTTGATTTTTCAAAAGGTATAAATATTATTTACGGGGAAAACGAAAAGGGTAAAAGTACAATAGCGGCTTTTATCAGATTTGTGCTGTACGGATTTTCAAAAAAAGCAGAGAGGGAAAGATATTTCCCCTTTGACATATCTTTTGCGTCGGGAAGCATAGATATAGATACAGGAGAAAAAAAGATTACCCTTTCAAGAACCTGTAAAGGCGCAAGAGAAACCGTAAAGGCAATAAATCCTTTGACAGGTCTTGTAATAGAGGAATTTTGCGTAAAAAATGCCGGGGAGCTTTTAACAGGCGCTACAAGATCCGCTTTTGAAAAGACTTTGTTTACTCCTCAAAAACAGATGGAAATAAACGCTGATGAAGACATAAATTCAAAACTGAGATCTCTTGTAAATACGGGAAGCGAAGAAATAAATCTTGATAAAGTAAGAAAAAAACTTGATAGCATAAGATCGCTTTATTATCATGTAAAGGAAAACGGCGGACCTTTATATGATTTAAAAAAAGAGAGAGACAGGTTATATTATGAGCTTGAGATGTCAAAAGCTATTTTTGGAGATTATGAAACTTGTCTTAAAGAATACAGAAAGCTTGGCAGTGAAAAAAGGGAACTTGAAATTGAAATAGAAAAAACGTCCCTTTTATTTGAAAAACAGAAAAAATATCAAACGTATAAAAGGTTGTCGGAAATCAAGGAAAAAAAAGAACAGCTTGAGAATATATCTTTAAAGCTTGAAAACGCAAGAAAAGAAATAACCTTTGACGGTAGAGAAATTTCTTTAGATGATATTTCAAAAATGCAGAAAAAGTATGAACTTTTGATAGCTATGGAAAAGGAATTATTACAGGAAGAATCTTTATTGCAGGAGCTTTATGAAAGAAAGTCCGAATTTGAAAAAACAAAACAAAAGCTTTTAGAAATTTCCGACGATATAAATTTTGTTCAAAGTGAGAATGATAAAATTAAAAACAAAACAAAAAAATCAAGAATTACAGGTTTTTTGTTATGTATTTTAGGCGTGTTTTCTGTTTCTCTTTGTCTTTTAAATCCGTATTTTTCTTTTGTAAGTGCTGTTTTTATAACTTTGGGCCTTGTTTTTGTTTTGAAAAAAAATAAATCTCAGGATAATAAAATTTTTGAAAAATACAAAGTAACGTCTTTGAACAGTCTTTTAGAACAAAAAGCCATGCTTTCGGGAAATTTAAAGGCTTTGGATTATATAGAGAATGATATTGAAAATAAAGTTTCAAAAATAAACGATATTAAAGAAGAATCAGCAAAGATAAAAGAAAATATAAAAAAGGATTTGAAAAAGTTTTTAAAAGATGAAGGCTATGATTATTCTCTGTTGATTTCAGATATTAAAATAAAAGTTTTGGAGTTTGATGAGCTTAAAAGCAGAAAAGCGGTTCTTGAAGAGGGTTATAAGCTTATTTCAAAGGATTTTAACATTTCTGATATTGATAATATAAAGGATTTTGAAAACCTTGATGAAAACAGTTATAAGGAATATATGGAAATTGCTGATGAAAGTGTATTAAATAAAAAAAGAGACTGCTTGGCATTACTTACAGAAAAAATGCTTATCAAAAAAAATGAGCTTGACAATATTTATTCCGGAAAAAAACTTCCCTCTCAGATACTTGAGAAAATAAACGATACAGATATAAAAATAAAAAAGATGGAGGAAAACTATAAAAGCGTCAGGCTTGCCATTGAAGTTTTGGAAAAAGCGGAGGAAGAAATAAAAAATACCTTTGCTCCGATTTTAAATCAAAAGGCTTCCGATTTGATTTCGGATTTGTCAAACGGAAAATATGAAAAGATGTTTATAGATGAAAATTATAATATTACCTTAAACTGCAATGGAAAAGATTATCCTGGTTTTTATTTGAGTTCCGGGATGAGAGATATGGTTTTCTTTTCTGTCAGAACGGCAGTTTCAAATCTCGTATTTTCCGAAAATATGCCTATGTTTTTTGATGATTCTTTTGTGTATATCGACGATGAAAGACTTTCTAAAATAGGGGAGTTTATAAATATCTTGGGAAAAAGCAGACAAATATTAATTTTTACTTGTCAAAAAAGAGAATTAAATATTATAAAATCGGATAAGATAATAATGTTATAATATTTTGACAAAGGAATAAAAAAAAGGTATAATAAACAATAAGACTTTTTGGGAGGTGTTTTTATGATAAAATTGGAAAATCAAAAAGGAACACTAATAATATCGGACGAAGTTTTTGCAAATGTGGTAGGTTATGCGGCTACGGGGTGTTATGGAGTTGCAGGCATGGCAAACAGAAATACAACAGATGGTATTATGTCTTTTTTAAAAAAAGAGAATCTTGTAAAAGGCGTAAAAGTAGTTTGTGAAGATGAAAAACTCATTATAGAGATGCACATAATAGTATCATACGGGATTAATATTCCCGCTATTACTCAAAGCATAATCCATAAGGTAAACTATGTTGTGGAGGACGCTACCGGGTTTCAGGTCAAGGATATACATGTATTTGTTGACTATATCAAAGTGGAGTAAGCGTTAAGGAGAGAAAACAAACATGATAAACGGGAATATATTCAGGGATATGATTATCTCCGGTGCCAACAACATAGAAAATCAGAAGGAAAGCATTAATAAGTTAAATGTATTTCCTGTACCGGACGGAGATACGGGAACAAATATGTCCCTTACAATAAATGCTGCGGCAAAAGATATCGCTTTGGAAAATGGTCTTACAGTAGGAGAGATGGCTGATAAAGTTGCGTTTGCCCTTTTAAGAGGCGCAAGGGGAAATTCTGGGGTTATATTATCCCTTTTATTCAGAGGAATTTCAAAAGGGCTTAAAGATAAGGCTGAAGCTGACGGAGCCGATTTGGCAAAAGCTTTTGAATATGGAGTTAAATCTGCGTATAAAGCAGTTATGAAGCCTACTGAGGGAACTATTCTTACAGTTGCAAGAGAGGCCTCTGAAAAATGTACCCAGCTTGCTGAAGAAAATTCTGATGAGCTTGAGATTATGAGAACTTTTCTTAAAGAGGGAGAAATTTCTCTTGATAATACTCCTAATCTTCTTCCTGCATTAAAACAGGCAAACGTTGTTGACGCAGGCGGAAAAGGCCTTTTATGTATTTTTTACGGAATGCTTTCTGTTTTGGAAGAAGGCGTCATAATTGAACGCAGTGAAAAACAGCAGCAGTATGATACTGAAGTGGATTTTTCTCAGTTTGATACAGGGGAAATAAACTTTACTTACTGTACTGAATTTATTGTTGTTAAAAATAATGAAGGAACAGAATGTTTTGAACTTCGAAATTATCTGGAAACCATAGGAGACTGCGTTGTAACAGTAGATGATGATAAGATAATAAAAGTTCATATTCACACAAACGACCCCGGAAAAGCAATTCAGAAGGGCCTTGAATTCGGTTATCTTATCAACATGAAAATAGATAATATGAAAATGCAGCACGAAAATAAATCTAAGCAGTCCAAAGAAGAAGAGGATGCAAAACCCTCCAAGAAATATGGATTTGTCAGTGTCAGCGCTGGAGAAGGGCTTACAAATATATTTAAGGATTTGGGTGTGGATGTAGTTGTTGAAGGCGGTCAGACTATGAACCCCAGCACTGATGATATATTAAAAGCTGTGAGAAAAACGCCTGCTGAAATTGTTTTTGTTCTTCCAAATAATAAAAATATAATTATGGCGGCTCAACAGACAAAAGACCTTATTTCAGATAAAGAAGTTATAGTTATCCCTACTAAAACTGTTCCTCAGGGAATTTCTGCGCTTTTATTCTTTAATCCTGATGCAGAGCTTTCTGATAATATAACCGAGATGGATACGGGAGTTGCGGGAGTAAAAACAGGACAGATAACTTTTGCGGCGAGAGACAGTGTTTTTGACGATATGGAAATTAAACAGGGTCAATATTTGGGACTTCTTGAAACCAAGGTATCTTTTGTGGAAAACGATATAGAAGAAACAATGAAAAAGCTTCTTGAAACTATGATGACCGACGGCGGAAGCATAATTACGCTTTATTATGGAAGTGACGTCAGCGACGAGGACGCTGAAAAAATGTCAGAAATGGTAACAAAATGGATGGGAAATGATGCGGAAGTTACTCTTCTTCCCGGAAATCAGCCGGTTTATTATTATATAATTTCCGTTGAATAAAATGTATTAATAAAGGTGAAAGCATAAAAGTGTTTTCACCTTTATTAAGGTTTTGACCTTATAATCAAAGGAATTTATTATGAAGATAAAAAAATTTATTCTTAATTTACTGATGATAATTTTTTTCTGTATTTTTATATTTTCTGCTTTTATGCTGATAAAATATTTTTATGACGCATACAGCTCGGAAAAGAAAAATGATAACATAATAGATATTTATCAAAAAGAGGTTTCGGAAGAAAACAGATATAAAAAACTTCTGGAAATAAATACGGAAGCAGTAGGCTTTTTGGAAATAAAACATATAGATATTGCTTATCCTGTAGTTCAGTCAGAGGACAATGAAAAATATTTACATACTGATTTTAATCTTGAAAAAAATAAAAACGGAGCTGTTTTTGCAGATTATAGAATTGATATTGAAAAAGACAGAAAAATTATAATTTATGCCCATAATATGAAAAGCGGCAATATGTTCGCAAAATTATTAAAGCTTGAGGATAAAACGGTTTTTGAAAGCTGCAAAGATATCGAATTTAATATAAAAGGCGATATGACAAAATGGGAGATATTTGCTGCATTTTATGCCAAATCTTCAAACAGCGATTTATATTCTCTTAACATTTCGTCTGATGAAGAATTTTTAAAGGAGATAAAGAAAAATCAAGGAAATTTTAAAGATATTAATATAGAAAACAAACGAATTTTAATGTTGTCTACATGTTCTTATAAAGATAAAGACAGATTTGTTGTTTTAGCGGCCCAAAAATAGCTGGAGGAAAAAAGATGGATTATTTTAAACTATATCCTACGGAAACCCAAGTGGATGATTTTTTAAACGAAATAAAGGAGCTTTCAGACAGTACCAAATATGATGTGAGCCAAAAAGCAACCACAGACCCCTTGGCGCAGTCATTTTATTCTTATTATTCTATGTGGGAGGATAAGATGATTACTTTTGACTGCGAAGGCGAAATGGGAAAATTTTATGCAATTTGGCAGCCGGCAAGCTTGAAAAATGATGCGCCTTTGCTTGTAAATATGCCGGGATATGGATTTGAAAGCTGTTATGTAAATGAAATAGTTTTTGAAGGCTTTAATGTGCTTACTATAATGCCGATGGGCTATAATACCCCGGAAGGAAGAAACTGGGAGATAACAAAGGGAGAATACGGAACCTGGCCGGTGCTTCCTGAGACTTTAGCAACAGGAACAAAAAAGGGGTATAGATTTCTTCTTGCTCAGTCAATGCTTGCGACGAAGTGGGCACTTTCTCAGCCGGGAGTAATTTCGGACAGGGTTTCATTTTTCGGAACTTCAAACGGTGGAGGAACGGCCCTTTTAATGGGGTCTTTGATGAATGATATAACCTCCTGCGTTGCTGCAGATGTTCCTTTCTTGATAAACTTTCCAGAATCGGATTTTAATAATGCTTTTTGTTACGGTAGTTCGGCTCTTAATTTTGTTTCTAAGGACCAAGCGTATAAAGCGGCGGGATATATAGATGTTTTATCTCATGTGCACAGACTTAAATTCCCGATTTTGCTGACGGCGGGAACGGTGGATGATTCATGTCCGTTAAAAAATATTTATTCTTTGTTTGAAAAGCTTACGGAAACAAAATGCTTTATGTCAATAAAGGACCAGGGACACAGATATACAAGGGAATTTATCCATCTTGCAAAAGGCTGGTTTAGAATGTACGCTTAAAAGGAGGATAAAAATGATAGAAAAAGGAATTGAATTTGAACTTGAAACAGAGGTTACGGAAGAAAAAACAGCTCTTTATATGAAAAGCGGCGATGTCTTGGTTTTCGCTACGCCCTGTATGATAGCTCTTATGGAAAATACGGCAAATGAATTACTTAAAAAATATATAGCTGAGGATGAAATTTCTGTAGGAACATTTATAAAAACAAGCCATGTAAAAGCTACGCCTTTGAAAATGAAGGTAAAATGTATATGCAAGGTTACTGATGTTGACGGACGTATGGTTAGCTTTGAAGTTAAGGCTTTTGATGAAAAGGGACTTATCGGAGAGGGAACTCATACAAGATGTATTTTAAATAAAGAGAAATTTTTAAATAAAGCATACGGAAATTAAAAGGGATGAAAGATTTATGAACATTACGGAAAAATTAATGGAAGAGTTGTCTCTTCAAAAATATCAGGTTGAAAATGTAATAGCTTTGATAGATGAGGGAAATACAATTCCCTTTATAGCAAGATATCGTAAAGAAAAAACGGGAAGTATGGATGATGAAGTGCTCCGCAGCTTTTATGACAGACTTAATTATCTTAGAAATCTTGAAAAGAGAAAAGAAGAAGTTTCATCTTCAATTATTTCCCAGGAAAAGATGACTGAAGAAATTCAAAAGGCTATTGATAACGCTTCTACTTTGGCGGAAGTAGAGGATATTTACAGACCTTACAAACAGAAGAAACGGACAAGAGCAACTATTGCAAAGGAAAAAGGCCTTGAGCCTTTGGCAAAACTTATTGTTGACGGTCAGATAAATCCTTTTGAAGAAGGAGAAAAATTTGTTGATGAGGAAAAGGGAGTTTTGTCCCCTGAAGAAGCTGTTGCGGGAGCGTCTGATATAATAGCGGAAGAAATTTCGGATAACGCAGTATACAGAAAATACATAAGACGGTTCACTATGGATACTGCTTTGCTTGTTGTTTCAAATGCAAAAGATGAAAGCTCGGTTTATGATATGTATTATGAATATCAGGAGCCAGTGCTTAAAATACCGTCTCACAGAGTTCTTGCTATTACAAGAGGAGAAAAAGAGGGCTTTTTAAAGGTAAGTGTTTCTGTAAATGAAGAAAGCGTTTTAAGATATTTATTTTCAAAGGAAATAAAAGCTCAGAATGAAAAATGCAGAGAAATTATAGAAGAAGCTGTCAGAGACAGTTACAAAAGACTTATAAGTCCGTCTATAGAGCGTGATGTAAGAAACGAGCTTTTTGATACGGCAAGCGAAAGCGCAATAAAAATATTCCAGCTTAATTTAAAAAATCTTCTTTTATCTCCCCCTTTGAAAGACAAGGTAATAATGGGGCTTGACCCTGCATACAGGACAGGCTGTAAAATTGCGGTTATAGACGAAACGGGAAAGGTTCTTGATACCTGCGTTGTATTCCCCACTCCTCCGCAAAATAAAAAGGAAGAAGCGGAGAAAAAACTTTTATCTATGATAGAAAAGTATAAGGTAGACGTAATTTCCATAGGAAACGGTACAGCTTCAAAGGAAAGCGAAATGTTTGTTGCCGATATGATAAAAAAAGCGTCAAGAGACGTAAAATATATGGTAGTATCTGAGGCGGGAGCGTCTGTATATTCTGCGTCTAAGATGGGAACTGAGGAATTTCCTGATTTTGATGTTGCTCAAAGAAGCGCTGTTTCAATTGCAAGACGGCTTATGGATCCTCTTGCCGAGCTTGTAAAAATAGATCCTAAATCAATAGGCGTTGGTCAGTATCAGCATGATATGAAACAGGCAAGATTGTCAGAGGCTTTAGGAGGAGTTGTGGAAGACTGTGTAAACAGCGTTGGAGTTGACTTAAATACTTCTTCATGGGCGCTTTTGGCTTATATTTCGGGTATGAATATGTCTATTGCTAAAAATGTGGTATCTTATAGGGAAGAAAACGGGTCCTTTACCGACAGAAAACAGCTTTTAAAGGTTCCGAAGCTTGGACCTAAGGCGTTTACCCAGTGTGCTGGATTTTTAAAGGTTTCCGAAAGCAAAAACCCTCTTGATAAAACTACCGTTCATCCTGAATCTTATGAGGCGGCGGAAAAGCTTCTTGAGCTTTACAATGTTGATTTAAGCGATATAGGGACTTCAAAAATGAAGGAGCTTGAGAAAAAGGTTATTTCTGACGGAGAAGAAAAAGTTGCAGAAAAAATAAACGTAGGAATTCCTACCTTGAAGGATATTATAAAAGAACTTATTAAGCCCGGCCGTGATATAAGGGACGATCTTCCCAAACCGGAGCTTAAAAGCGATATTATGGATATAAAGGATTTAAAAGAAGGAATGATTTTAAAGGGAACTGTAAGAAACGTAATAGATTTCGGAGCTTTTGTCGATATAGGCGTTCATCAGGATGGGCTTGTACACATTTCCCAAATATCGGATAAATATATAAAACATCCTACAGATGCTTTAAGCGTGGGAGATATTGTGACTGTAAAAGTGCTTTCCGTCGATTTGAACAAAAGTAGGATTTCTCTTACGATGAAAATTGACGCCGAAAAAATTTCTTAATATATTATTGTGTAAAATTAATAAAAAGCCAAAGAAATATTTGGATATATATACACTTTATTAATTTGATAAATTATGATATTATATTAGCATAAATTTGACTAATTATTTGGAGGAATATTTAATGGCTGGATTATCACTTAGAAATATTTATAAAAGATATCCCGGCGGCGTTACAGCTGTATCAGATTTCAACCTTGAAATCAAAGACAAGGAATTTATAATCCTTGTAGGTCCTTCCGGTTGCGGAAAAACTACTACACTTCGTATGATTTCTGGACTTGAAGAAATTACCGAAGGTGAACTTTACATAGGAGACAAAATCGTTAACGACGTTGCTCCGAAGGACAGAGACATTGCAATGGTGTTCCAGAACTATGCTCTTTATCCTCATATGACGGTGTATGACAACATGGCTTTCGGACTTAAACTTCGCAAAACTCCTAAAGATATCATCAAACAGAGAGTTGAAGAAGCAGCCCGTATCCTTGATATTACTCACCTTTTGGAAAGAAAACCGGCGGCTTTGTCAGGTGGTCAGAAACAGCGTGTTGCGCTTGGTCGTGCAATAGTTCGTGAACCTAAGGTTTTCCTTCTTGACGAACCTTTGTCAAACCTTGACGCAAAACTTCGTGCTCAGATGAGAACTGAGATTTCAAAACTTCATCAGAAAATCGGAACTACTTTCATTTACGTTACTCATGACCAGACAGAGGCTATGACAATGGCTAACAGAATCGTTGTTATGAAAGACGGTTTTATTCAGCAGGTTGATACTCCTCAAAATCTTTATGATTATCCATGCAACTTGTTTGTTGCCGGATTTATTGGTTCTCCTCAGATGAACTTTATCAATGTTAAAATAGTTGAAAAAGGCGGCAAGCTTTATGCTGAATTTGAAGAGAACAGCATTCTTATTCCTGAAGTTAAATGTAAGGATGAGCTTAAAGAATATGTTGGCAAAGAAGTTGTTTTGGGAATCAGACCTGAATCTATTCATGACGAGGAAGTATTCATAAATCAGTATCCTGAATGGGTAGTAAATGCTGACGTTGAAGTTACTGAACTTATGGGTGCTGAAATTTACTTATATCTTGATATACAGGGCAGCAAGGTAACAGCTCGTGTTTCTCCAAGATCTACTGCAAGAGAAAACGATAATATCAAAGTTTGCTTTGATATGAACAGAGCTATATTCTTTGATGAAGATACTGAAAAAACTATCGTATTTTAATTAAAAAATTTATAATTAAAAGCTTGTATGAATATTCATGCAAGCTTTTTTCTTGACATAAAAAATATACCATGATAGACTAAATAGGAATTTTTAATTGGGGAAAAGATTTTATGGAGAATATTTTAAAAAATAAAAAACTGCTTCTTTTGGATATGGACGGTACTATATATAATGACAACACCCTTTTTGACGGAACTGTGGAATTCCTTGATTACATAGAAAAAACAGGGGGAGAATATATTTTTATAACAAATAATTCTTCCAAATCTGTTGAGGATTATGTAAATAAATTGTCTAAAATGGGAATAAAAGTGTCTAAAGACAATTTTTTTACATCTACAATGGCTACAGCTATGTATCTTAAAGATAATTTTAAAAACAAAAAAATATACTGTATGGGGACAAAATCCTTTGTCAGAGAACTTAAAGAGTTTGGAATTGATACAACTGTCAGTAAAAATGATAATCCCGACGTGGTTGTTGTAGCTTTTGATACAGAGCTTACTACTCAAAAGTTAAACGATACCTGTGAACTTTTGTTTACCGGACTTCCTTTTATAGCTACAAATCCTGACAGGAGCTGTCCGGTTGAATTCGGATTTATTCCGGACTGCGCCGCTATTTGCGAGGCTATATATTTTGCGACAAAAAGACGGCCGGTTTTTATAGGAAAGCCAAAGCCCGATATGATAAATTATGCGGTTGAAAAATCAAGATTTTCAAAGGATGATGCTGTTGTTATAGGGGACAGGCTTTATACCGATATTGCCTCCGGAATTAACGCGGAGGTTACAAGCATTATGGTTTTGTCCGGAGAAAGCACTTTGGAGGATATAGAAAAAGAAAATATTCATCCTGATTTTGTTTTTAAAGATGTAAAAGAAATAGTTGAATTTTTGAAAAAGTGATAAGCATAATAAATTCCTTTGAATTTTAAAATTCAAAGGAATTTATTATGCTTTCTATATCTTTTTTTGTAATTTTATTTATGGAAATTGGAAAGTCGGGAGTTGTATCATAAGGAGCTATTTGTTTTTCAAACCATTTGACATCATGCCATTTTCCGTTTTTAAATCCTGTATTACGATGTATTCCGGCTTCTTTAAATCCGAGAGAGAAATGAAGCTTTTCACTTTTTTCATTTGGAATTGTAACGCAACCGTACACAGTTTTTATTTTCTGAAGCCTTAATATTTTTATTAATATATTGTATAAAGTTTTACCGATTCCTTTTGATGTATAATTTTTATCGATATAAACTGAAAGTTCAGCATTCCATTGATATGCAATGCGCTGTGCCTGACGGTGAGCATAGGCGTATCCTATAATTTTTCCGTTTTCTTCACATACAAGATAGGGATAGAACTTTGTTATTTCAGAAATTCGCTGCTCAAATTCCTCAATGGAAGGAAGGGTATATTCAAATGTAATTTTTGTATCTATATATTGGGAATATATATTTAATATTTCACTGCAGTCTTTTTTGCAGACTAATCTGATTTTCATTTTTTATTCCTTTTGTAGATTTTTAATAATTATAAAACAAAACCGTGCGAAAATCAATTACGCGCGGTTTCAATTTATATTAGTCTGTATAATTATCAAAATATCCCTGGATATAAACGATTGGAGTACCTTTATCGCCGCTTCCCGAAGTCAAGTCGCAAAGAGAACCGATAAGGTCGGTAAGTCTTCTTGGAGTAGTACCTTGAGATTCCATACTTCCTTTAAGGTCGTTATCTTTGTTTTTGATATATTCAGAAATTGCAGTTTTAAGTTCTTCGCCTTTAAGGTCAGCAAAATTATTGTCGGCAAGATATTTTAATTTAACTTCATTTGGAGTGCCTTCAAGTCCTTTTGTATAAGCCGGTGAAACAACCGGGTCTGCAAGCTCCCAGATTTTTCCTACAGGGTCTTTAAAAGCGCCGTCACCGTACACCATAACTTCAACGGTCTTTCCGGTAGCGTTTTTAATTTTAGATTGAACGGAATTTACAAATTCTTCGCAGTTTTGAGGGAAAAGCTTGATTTTTTCTTCGGTAGCTTTATTTGAACCCAAAAGTCCGTAATTTGAGTTAAAACCGCTTCCGTCTACGGATTTGTTAAGTATATCGTCAAGAGAAAATACTGTCTGGGCTCCGTTTGCTTTTAAAATTCTTTTTGTTCTGTTTCTTGTATGAATATCACAGCAAAGAACATTTTTGGTATAATCCAAAACCGATTTGGGGTCGTTTGCAAATATTATTTCAACATCGGCGCCCTGGCTTTTAATAAGATCTTTATAGTATTCAACATAATCAACGCCGGTGAACGGATGAAGATTTTGACCGAAAAGTTCACGGTATTTAGCTTCTGTAAGAACGTCAGTCCATGGATTTACGCCTTTTTCGTCCAAAGCATCGATATCTATAAGATGATTTCCCACTTCGTCTGACGGATAGCTTAGCATAAGGGTAATCTTTTTAGCTCCTTTTGCAATTCCTTTTAAACAAATTGCAAATCTGTTTCTGCTTAAAATAGGGAATATAACAGCAAATTCTCCCGACGGGAATTTAGCTTTTATATCAGACGCTATCTGATCTACTGTTGCATAATTTCCCTGAGTTCTTGCAACTACCGCTTCGGTAACAGCTATAATATCTTTATCCTGTATATCAAATTTTGCGTCTTTTGATGCTTCCATAACGCTTTCAAAAACTATGGACGCCAAGTCGTCTCCTTCTTTTACGATGGGAGCTCTTACGCCTCTTGAAACAGTTCCTACCATTCTTGACATAGTGTCTTACTCCTTTTAAAAAGTATTTGTAATTTATTATCGTTTATATTATAATACATATATAGATATAAGTAAAATTAAAATATATTATATTTTATATAAGTGGTGATTATATGTCTGCTGATTTGGAATTATACAGAATATTTGACGCAGTTGTTCGTATGGGTAGCTTTTCAAAAGCGGCGGAAACACTTTTTATTTCCCAGCCGGCTGTGTCACAATCTGTTGCAAATTTGGAAAAACAGCTTAATACGGTGTTGTTTGTCCGTGAGGCAAGAGGGGTAAAGCCTACGGCTGAGGGACAAATGCTTTTTGAATATATAAATACGGGATTAAGTCTTATAAAAAGCGGGGAAGAAAAGCTTGAAGGATTAAAAACTTTATCGGAAGGAGAACTTAAAATAGGAGCGGGAGATACTATTTCTCAATATTTTTTGCTTCCTGTTTTGGAGAAATTTCACAAGGTGCATCCGAATATAAAAATAAAAGTAATTAACCGAACAAGTCCGGATACCATTAATTTATTAAAAAGTGGAAAAATAGATATAGGTTTTGTAAATACGCCTGTTTTTGAAAAAAACATCAAGACAATTAATTGTTTTGATGTTCATGATGTGTTTATTGCTTCAAATAAGTTTTGGTTTTTAAAGGATAAAAAAATTTCAAAAAAAGAACTTGTAAAATATCCTATAATAATGCTTGAAAAGCTGGCAAATTCCAGAAAGTATGTTGACGGTGTATTTCGTGATGAGGGAGTTATTCTGGAACCTGAAATTGAGCTTGGTGCTCATAATCTTTTAATAGAATTTTGTAAAATAGGATATGGAATATCCTGCGTAATAGAAGAATTTTCAAAGGAAGCTATAAACAGCGGAGAGGTTTTTAAAGTTGAGCTTTTAAATCCGGTTTTAAAACGTGAAATTGCTCTATGCCATATTGAAGGGGTTTCGTTATCCTTTGCGGCAAAAAGCTTTATGGATTTTGCTTTGAATAGGATATAACGGTTTTAATTTTTTATTTGATATGATATAATAATATAACGAGTGTATTTTGAAGTATAACTTTGTTCTGATAGAATATTGATACCAAAGAATAGAAAACTTTTTAGTTTATTTTATATGTTATAATATAAAAATTTTAAAAGGGGAGGTTTGTTAAAATGTTCAAATATTCCTATGAAAAAATTGAATGTAAATTTAACGGTTGGGGCGCGTTTGCCGGAAATTCCTACGGTATAAATGATTATCAAGAAATTATAGACAAAAAAGGCTCTGAAGGCTGGAGATATGCAGGATTTATTCCTACTGTACAAAGAGGTACAGGTCATATTGAAGAAATGGTTTTGGTTTTTGAAAAGGAAGAATAAAATTTTTACAGATAATATAAAACAGTAGAATTTGTTAAAAATAATATATATTAAAATTAAAGAGGTCAAAAATTTATGGGATATATGATAATAGACGGAAACAGTATAATAAACAGAGCGTTTTACGCTACTCCGCCGCTGACAAACAGCAAAGGAGTTTATACTAACGGAGTTTACGGCTTTTTAAACATATATTTTAAATTTTTGGCTGAAGAAAATCCTGATGGAGCTGCGGTTGCTTTTGATTTGAGAGCGCCTACTTTCAGACATAAAATGTTTGACGGATATAAAGCAAGCAGAAAAGGCATGCCTGATGAGCTTGCATCTCAAATGCCGATTTTAAAAGATGTACTTGAAAAAATGAATATAACATGTTTATCTCTTGAAGGCTATGAAGCAGATGATATTATAGGAACTGTTTCAAGAATGTGTGAAGAAGAAAAGAAGAAGTGCACTATTATTACAGGAGACAGAGATTCTTTTCAGCTTATAAACGATTATGTAACTGTAAAACTTCCGAGTACCAAAAAAGGGCATACCGAAACAACAGTTTATGATAAAGAAAAAATACTAGAGTGTTATAATCTTTCACCTTTGGAGCTTATTGATGTAAAAGCTCTTATGGGAGACAGCTCGGATAATATACCCGGAGTAGCGGGTGTCGGAGAAAAAACTGCGGTAAAGCTTATAAATCAATATCACAGTCTTGAAGCTCTTTATGATGATATTGACAATATAAAAGGCTCATTAAAAGACAAGCTTGTAAAAGATAAAGAAACAGCGTTTTTATCAAGAAAGCTTGGAACAATAGATAAAAATGTACCCATTAATATAAAATTATCGCAGCTTGATTTTAAAGAATATAATAAAGAAGAGCTTTTTGAGGTCTTTTCTTATTTGGAATTTAAGAATCTTATTTCAAAGCTTGATTTGACAAAATCGAAGGAAAAAACTGAAACGGAAGAAAAAATTCCCCTTGAAAAAGACAGCCAAAGCATTTTAAAAGAAGCTAAGGAAAACGGCAGTATTTATTTTTATTTTGAAAACGATGAAATGTACTGTTATGTTTTAAACGGATATAAAATATCGGATGACTGGAAGCCTTTATTAAAAGAGGTTTTGGAAGATAAAAATGTAAAGAAATATTTTGCAAATTATAAAGAAATTCTTTCAAAAGTATATAGGTATGAAGCGCCTTTGGAAAATATAAAATTTGATGCCGAAACCGCAGGATATGTTTTAAACTCCGCGTCTTCGGATTATGGTTTGAAATCTCTTATATTAACCTATCTGGAAAAGGATATTGCAAATGGGTTTTCTATGATATTTTATATGCCTGAGCTTTGCGATATTATGATTGACAGAATTAAATCTCTTAGTTTAGAGGAAGTGTTTTATAATATAGATATGCCCTTGATACCTTGTCTTGTTTCTATGGAAAAGGAAGGCTTTAAGGTAGACAGACAGGAACTTTTGAGATTTGGAGATATGCTTAAAGACAGAATAGCCGGAACTCAAAAAAAAATATATGATTTGGCGGGAGAAGAGTTTAATATAAATTCTCCGAAACAGCTTGGGGTTATTTTATTTGAAAAATTGGGACTTCCGGTTATAAAAAAGACAAAAACAGGTTATTCTACAAATGCGGAGGTTTTGGAAAAGCTTGCTCCTATGAGCGAAGTGGTTTCTTATATCCTTGAATACAGACAGCTTACAAAGCTTAATTCCACTTATGTTGAAGGGCTTTTGCCGGTGCTTGATGAAAACGATGTTATTCATTCAAGCTTTAATCAGACGGTTACGACAACAGGCCGACTTTCTTCCACAGAACCGAATCTTCAGAATATTCCTGTAAGGTATGAGCTTGGAAGAGAAATGAGAAAAATGTTTATTCCTCACAGTAAGGATAGTATCCTTGTTGACGGAGATTATTCTCAGATTGAGCTTAGAGTTCTTTCTCATATGGCAGATGATGAAAATATGATAGAAGCTTTTTCGTCAGGTGCGGATATACACAAAATGACAGCTTCACAGGTATTTAATACACCTTTTGATGAAGTTACTGATTTTCAAAGGTCAAATGCAAAAGCCGTAAATTTTGGAATTGTATATGGAATCGGAGCATATTCTCTTTCACAGGATTTAAAAATTCCTATGAAAGAAGCAAAAAAATATATAGAAAGCTATTTTGAAACTTATCCGGGTGTTAAAAAATTTATGGATGAAACCGTTTCAAAAGCGGAAAATACAGGATATATCAAAACCATGGTGGGAAGAATAAGATATATTCCGGAAATATTGTCTTCAAATAAGGTTTTGCAGGGATTTGGAAAAAGAGCGGCAATGAATTCTCCCGTTCAGGGAAGCGCGGCTGATATTATTAAAATAGCTATGATAAAGGTTTTTAACAGATTAAAAAAAGAAAATATGAAAACAAAATTAATATTGCAGGTACATGATGAGCTTATACTTGACGCGCCTTTGGAGGAAGCGGATAAAGCCGGCAGAATTTTAAAGGAAGAGATGGAAAACGCTGTTTCTTTAAAGGTAAAGCTTGCAGCGGACGTTCATTGCGGCGAAAATTGGTATAAAGCAAAAGGGTAGGAGATAGACATGAAAAAGATATTGTTTGTAGGAAATGGAAATACCTGCCGCAGTGTAATGGCAGAGTATATTTTTAACAGTCTTTGCAAAAGATTGGGTATAGAAGGATATATGGGAGAAAGCTGCGGAATAAACGCTCAAAAAGGAACGTCTCCCGGAGAGTATACTGTAAATGCGGTAAAAGAAATGGGTATTGATATTAAAGACCATAAAGCTTCTCTTGCTGATGTTGAGATATTGTCGTCGGCGGAAAAAATATATTGTATGGTGCCGTCTGTAGCGGCATCTGTTATAACGTATCTGCCTGGCCTTGAAAATAAGGTAGAAATGCTCGGAGAAGGAATTCCAAGTCCCGAAGGAGCAAGTATGGGAACTTTTATAAATATTAGAGAGATGCTGGAACAGGAAATATTAGAGATTATAGGAACTTTAAAATGATACGGATAGTCAAGATGACTTTGGAAGATGCAAAAAAAGCTTATGAACTTGAATGTAAATGTTTTTCAGTTCCTCACAGTCTTGCTGACTTTGAAATGGAAGCTCAAAGAGATATTTCATATTTTGCCCTTGCAAAAGAAGGAGAAGAAGTTATCGGTTACTGCGGAATTGTAGATGTTTCAAAAGAGGGAAATATCAGCACTTTTGCAGTAAGAGAGGACATGAGAAATAAGGGAATCGGCCGGATGCTTTTTGAGCATATAATAAATTATGCAAAAGAAAAGCAAATGGAATTTATTACTTTAGAAGTGAGGAAAACAAATTTTTCCGCAATAAAGATTTATGAGAGTTTAGGTTTTAAAACCATGGGGCTTAGAAAAGATTATTATACAAAGCCTAAAGAAGACGCCGTTATAATGACACTGTTTCTTTGAAACAGTTGGTTTCTTTGAAACAGATGTTTTTGTAAAACAGTTTTTTATAAAATAAATATCTTCGTAAAACATTTACTTTTATAGCCAATGTTTTTGCAAAGAATCAGGAGGAAAAATGCTTATACTTGGAATAGAAAGCTCGTGTGATGAAACAGCAGCAGCTGTTGTAGAAGACGGAAGAACGGTGCTTTCGAATGTTATAAATTCACAAATTGATATTCATAGAGTTTACGGGGGAGTAGTTCCGGAGATTGCTTCGCGTATGCATGCGGAAAATATTTCTTATGTTGCAGAAAAAGCGGTTTTGGATGCCGATATTTCTCTTAATGATATTGACGCTGTTGCGGTTACATATGCCCCAGGACTTATAGGAGCTCTTTTGGTAGGAATAAATTTTGCAAAAGGACTTTCTTTTTCACTTGGCAAACCTTTAATTCCCGTTCATCATATAAGAGGACATATAGCGGCAAATTATATAGTGCATAAAGAGCTTGAGCCTCCTTTTATGTGTCTTGTTGTTTCGGGAGGACATTCTCATATTATATTTGTAAAAGATTATACGGATTTTGAAGTTTTAGGAGCTACAAGAGATGATGCGGCAGGAGAAGCTTTTGACAAAGCAGCGAGGGTGCTGGGGCTTTCTTATCCGGGAGGAGTTTTGATAGACGCTCTTTCTAAAAAGGGAGATAAAAACAGTATCAAATTTCCGGAAGTTCATTTTAAAGATAATCCTTATGATTTTTCTTTTTCGGGATTAAAAACCTCGGTAATAAATTATGTTCATAATGCCAAGCAGAAAGGTGAAGAAATTTCAAAAGAAAATGTTGCAGCAAGCTTTTCAAAATCAGTTTGCGATGTATTATGCGGTCATTTTCTTTCGGCACTTTCAGATAATAATATAAAAAAAGCTGTGCTTGCAGGAGGTGTAAGCGCAAATTCTATGCTCCGTGATGAAATGGGAAAAATGTGCGCAAAAAATGGTATAGAGCTTTTTATTCCCCCTTTGGAGCTTTGTACAGATAATGCCGCTATGATAGCCTGTCAGGGATATTATGAGTACTTATCGGGGAAGAGAGGGAATATGTATTTAAACGGCATAGCTTCTCTCGATATTTCAAAATAGATTGCTATGATAAATTAATAAAAAACTTTGAAAAAATCTTTACAAAAATTATTATATTTTGTTGAATAATATAAATTTTATGTTATAATAACTTTACGATATACCTTGAGGTATGACCTCGGATTTCTGAGAGAACATTGAAACCAAGGGTAGGAAACTTTTCAGTTTACTTTATATGTTATAATAAATAAAATGTGTTTTTTCGTGAGGTAAAAAATGAGTAATTTGAAAGAAGAACTTGAAAATTTTTATTTTGAAAATAAATTAACAGAAGTGGTTTATTGTCAAAAAGATGAACAAAAAGAGTTTCAGAAGATGAAAAAAAATAAAGTCCCTCTTCCTGATGATGTTAGAGAGGACGATGCAGGTTGCTTTTTCAGGTATATGGATAATGATTTATCTTCAGAAGAAATAAAAAAACTTCTTTTTTTCAGACAGTTATCTTATCTTAAAACAATTAGAAATTGTTTAATATATTTTGTGGTTTTATCGGTATTAACTTTTATAGTGGCTTTTATTTTTACACGTTTTACTTCTTAAAGTAAAACGTGTTTTATTTTAAAAGTTTAAATTTATTTTTTTTATAGTCTAAAATTCCTTCTTTTTTTAAAATGCTTAGCTGATAAGACATTGCGCTTCTGTCAACGCAAAGAAAATCTGCAAGCTGCTGTCGGTCAAAGGGAATATAAAATACTTTGCTTTCTGAAATGACAGCCATGTCTGAAAGATAAGAAAGCAGTTTTTCACGGGTGCTTCTCATAGAAAGATACCGTATTTTATTATTTAACATAACATTTTTAAGAGCTAAAATACGGATTGTATTTTCAATTAATATATGATGAAATTCACAGCAGTCAGAACAGCTTTTTAAAATTTTTTGCGAATTAATAAATAGTATTTTGCTGTTTTGTGCAGAAACAGCACTCACCGGAATTTTTTCTGTTTCTGAAAGAGAAAAGGCTTCGCCGAATAAATCACCCTGCTTTAAAATACCTAAAATATTTCTGTTTCCCAAAATATCTTCATAAACAATCTGTACACTTCCTTCTATAATAATACCGGTTTCAAAAGCAGTTTCTCCCGCTAAAAAAATAATATCATTTTTTGAGAAGCTTTTATATGAAGCTTTAAGACAGTTTAATAATTTTTCTGCGTCTTCTTCTTTTATGTTTTTAAATAAAGTTGTTTCGCAAATAATTTTTAAAATTTTTTTCATATTTTTATCTTTCGTTGTAAAAACAACATACTTTTTTATTATATTATATTAATATTATGGCATAAATTCAAGGAGGTTTTTATTATGATAAGAAAAATAATCAATATTGATGAAGAAAAATGCAATGGATGCGGAGCTTGCGCAAATGCATGCCATGAAGGCGCGATAGGAATGATAGACGGCAAAGCAAAATTATTAAGAGATGATTACTGTGACGGACTTGGAGATTGCTTGCCTGCTTGTCCCACAGGAGCAATAACGTTTGTTGAAAGGGAAGCGGCGGCTTATGATGAAAAAGCAGTTAAAGAAGCTCAAAAAGCTAAAAACAAACCTCTTGCATGCGGATGTCCGGGAACAAATGCAAAAAAAATAGAACACAAAAAACATATTGTATCCGACAGTTTATCACCGTCTGAAAGTATGCTTAATCAGTGGCCGGTTCAAATAAAACTTGTACCGGTAAACGCGCCTTATTTTGACGGATGTAATCTTCTTGTTGCGGCTGATTGTACGGCTTATGCTTACGGAGATTTTCATAATAAATTTATTAAAAATAAAATTACTCTTATCGGATGTCCTAAACTGGACGAAGGAGATTATACGGAGAAATTAACTCAAATTATAAAAAATAACGATATAAAAAGTGTTACTATTGTAAGAATGGAAGTTCCCTGCTGCGGGGGTATTGAAAACGCTGCCAAAAATGCTTTAAAGGAAAGCGGAAAGTTTATTCCATGGCAGGTCGTAACAATATCTACAGACGGAAAAATCCTTTAAAAAAAGAGAGTATTCATACTCTCTTTTTTTATTAATTTATATTATTCTTATTTTCATAATTTAAAAGATTTTTTATATATAAAATAATTTAATATTTTTAAAATTCTCTTTCTTTAATTTAATATAGAAATTTAAAGAATTTCAAATTATAAAAATTATTTGAATAATTGTTATTTATATGAGATTAAATTACTGAAATTGAGTCTTATGCATTATTGTTATTATCAAATGATATATTTAATACCCAAACTTTTTGAGATCTGTTGTCAGTATTTTTATACGGAACATAAAAAACTTCTTTTATTTATCTTTTTTCAATTACGCAAACAACCATTTTAACAAACATCTCTCTGAATCCCGGGATTTTTCTGAAAGGTTTTAAAAAATTTCTAAGCGGTTCATAATGATAATATACAGGTTCTGTTTCCAGTTCTTTCAATATTTTATTAAATCGTTTTATGGTCATATGATTTATATATGAAAAGTATTCTTTGTTATTTTTATTCTTTGAAATACGAAATTCTATTCTTTCTTTCCCGTCGGGAAGGCCTTTTACAAGCTCCTTATATGCTTCTATGAGAACCTTTTCGCTGAAAAAAAGATGTACCCATGGTAAATATATAGCATCGCTTAAATGAGCGCCGAAAGGATGATGATACGGAGGAAAATTCAAATAAAGCTTTCCGCCTTTTTTTAAAATACGCTTTATTTCTTTAAGTACTTTTTCGGGACGGTCAACATGTTCCATAGCATCATTCATAATTACAGTGTCTATACTGTTATTTTCAAAGGGAAGATTTCCGGCGTCTGCCGTTATAAAGGAAAATTTATCGGTAAGGCCTAAATTTTCTGCAAGGTCTTCTGCTTCTTTTTTATATTTTTCAAGAATTTCCACTCCGATTACTTTTTTTGCGCCGCAGGAAGCATAATATAGAGATTTTCCGGCTGCGCCGCAGCCTATATCAACAACGGTTTTATCCTTAAACATTTCATCTTGTGTATAGTTTTTAAGATAAAATTTTATGGTTTCTTCTCCTTTTTCATATTGCCATTGGGCATAGGTTTTAACTCCGTCATTTTGAAGATTAAGAGGATGTACCGGTTCTTTAAATATTTTATTAATTGCAATAAGAATTTTTGTCCGAATCATCATAATAAAGATTCCCCGTTCTTTTTATAAAACATATATTTGGCTCAAAATCTATGATTTTGAGCCTTAAATTATTTATTAAGTGTATAATAATTCCGGCAATTTGTCAAGAAAAGAGGTTATAATTGACAAGTTATATTCAAAAGGATATAATATTTTTATAATTTGTTATTTGGAGAATAAAAATGAAGAAAATAAGTATTGTCGTTCCCTGTTATAATGAAGAGGAAGCTATTGAGCTTTTTTATACGGAAACAGACAAAGTAAGCCAAAAATTAAAGGATTATGAATTTGAATTTATTTTTGTTAATGACGGGTCGAAAGATAATAGTATTTCTATTATGAAAAATCTTGCTCAAAAAGACGAAAGAGTAAAATATATAAATTTTTCAAGAAATTTTGGAAAAGAAGCTGCTATGTATGCTGGACTTGAGCTTAGCAGCGGCGATTATGTTACCACTATGGATGTAGATTTGCAGGATCCACCTATTCTTTTGATTGATATGATAAAATCAATTGAAGAAGAAGGATATGACTGCGTTGCGGCTAAAAGCAATGTTGCCGATTCATACTCTTTTCTCAGAAAGTTTTTAACTAAATGTTTTTATAAAATAATTGGTAAATTATCAAAAACCGAAATGATTCCCGGAGCAAGAGATTTCAGACTTATGACAAGACAGATGGTTGATTCTGTAATATCTATGAAAGAGTATAACAGATATTCAAAGGGGCTTTTCAGTTTTGTAGGTTTTAATACCAAATGGATTGAGTTTCAAAATCAGGAAAGAGCCGCCGGAACTACAAAATGGAGTTTATGGAAGTTGTTTTCCTATGCTATTGACGGTATTGTAGGGTTTTCAACTACACCTCTTATTATGTCTTCTTTTATAGGCGTTTTATTTTGTTTAATTTCTCTTATTTTAATTATAGTTATTATTATAAAAACGCTGGTGTTTGGCGATCCTACTTCGGGATGGCCCAGTCTTGCCTGTATTATTTTCTTTGTAAGCGGTATTCAGCTGTTTTGTCTTGGTATTATGGGACAATATTTGGCGAAGGTTTATCTTGAAGTAAAAGACAGACCTATATATATTATAAAAGATACTAATATTAAGGATATAAAAAATGGATAAAATAATTAATTTATACAAAAAGTATAAAGAAGTAATAAATTATTTAATAATGGGAGTGCTTACTACTTTAGTCAGTATTATAACTTATTTTATATTTTCTTCTATATTGGATATAAAAAATACTTTTTTATTTATGACCGCAAACGTGCTTTCATGGGTATGCGCAGTAATATTTGCATATATTACAAATAAAAAATTTGTTTTTGAAAGCAAAACGAGTGGCAAAAAAGATACGTTTAAGGAATTTGTTTTGTTTGTATCTTCAAGGGTTACTACACTTCTTATAGAGTTGGCATTTATGTTTTTTGCGGTAAAAATAATATTAATTAATGATAAAATTTCAAAAATAGCGGCTCAGATTATTGTAATTATTTTAAATTATGTATTCAGTAAAATATTTGTGTTTAAAAAGAAGAAATAAAATTAAGGTTATGCAAAATGGCATAACCTTTTTTGTAAGGAGAATATTTATGACAGAAAAAGAAAAAAGAGATGCAGAATTATTGTATGATGCCAATTATGACGAAGAATTGATGAGTGAACTTATGTTTTGCAAGGATAAATGTTTTGAATACAATCAAATTCTTCCGTCTCAAACAGAAAAACGTCAGAAATTATTAAAAGAATTGTTTGGGAAGACAAAAGGAAATTTTTTAATACAGTCTCCATTTTGGTGTGACTATGGATATAATATTGAAATAGGAGAAAATTTTTATGCCAATCATGGGTGTGTTATTTTAGACGGCGCTAAAGTAATTTTTGGAGACAATGTCTTTATAGCGCCGAATTGCGGTTTTTATACCGCGGGGCATCCTGTTGATTCAAAACGGAGAAATAAAGGGCTTGAATATGCATATCCCATAACGATTGGAAATAACGTATGGATAGGCGGAGGAGTAAATGTTATGCCCGGAGTGACAATAGGGAATAATGTAGTAATAGGTTCCGGAAGCGTTGTTACAAAAAATATTCCCGATAATGTTATTGCTGCGGGAAATCCTTGCAGAATTATTCGAAATATTACGCCGGAAGATGATGTCAGAGAATATATAAGAAAAATAAAGAAATTTTAAAACATCAGTCGGAATATAATTTCGACTGATGTTTTATAGTTGTAATATAATTTTAATATTTTAAAAAATATATCGACTCGAATTTTAATTCGAGTCGATATAGAAGTTTTAGATATATGTTTTTTGTACAAGTTTTTTAATTGGGAACTTTTATTACAGTAGGAATGTCAACATAAGCAACATTATGATCCTGCAATAATATTTTTAAAACCTGCTCAGCTTTTTCTATATACTGTTCTTGTGTTTCATTTGAAGGAATATTATAAGCTACATAATACATAAATTTTATTGATTTTTCAAATGGTGTATCAGTTTCTTTTACAGGTTCAGAATTTACTTGATGAATACTAAAACCAAGATCTGTTATCATTTTTCTTGTTTTGTTACTGTAAAAATCTTTTGTATTTAATTTTAAGTGAAAATCTATATCCACTTCTCTTTTCCAGTCATATTTTGAAAATAAATTAAATAAATATATTTCTTTTTTTGTAAAAGGTATTTCAACATAATCTGAATCAAAATATTCAATTATTTTTTTACGAATATTTTCTCTAACTTGTTTATTATTGATATTCACATTGGGATCTAAAGTCATAAAGTCATAAAATTCGGGGGTAGGTTCAGTTTTATTGTAATTTTCATTTGGTTTAGATAAGTTTTGATGTGTGTTATCGGTATTTTTATTGTCTTCTGAATTAACATTCACATCCGGTTGTTCCTTTGCAGGTTCTTCGGTTGTATTGGGAGTAGTTTCAACCGTAACTTCGGGAGTAATTTCAACAGTAATTTCGTTTGAAGTCTCTCCTGTAGTACTGGATTGCTTTTTTACCATACATCCTGAGAAAGCTGTCAATATCATCGCTGTACAAAGCAATAAACCAATTCTTCTTTTCATAATTATTCCTCCTTTAATATATAGTCAAAAATAGTTTATTTTATGAATATATATTTCCAAAAATATTATATAAGATTTGCGAAGAATTGTAAATAGTTGTAATATAATTTTAATATTTTTATTTAATTTAAAACTCCCCCTCCAAAATATTATTTTGAAGAGGGATAAAATTTAAAATATTAATATATTTCTTTTTTAAACTGGGACATGAGTTACAAAATAAACATGAAAATAAACAACATTATGATCTTGCAATAATATTTTTAAAGCTTGAGTGACTTTTTCTATATATTGTTCCCTTGTTTCTTCGGAATTAGCAGTATATATTAGTTCATATTTGTATCTCATATTTTTTATAATTGGATCATGCTCTTTTTCAGTAGAAGTAAAAGCATTGAAGATATTATCATTGTCTTCATAAGCTTTTTTATAAATAAATCCTAGCTCTTTTAATTTACTTTTTGTTTTATTGCTATAAAAATCTTTTGAACTTTGATTTAAATAGAATTCAATATCAATTTCTTTATGCCAGTTATTTTTATAAGTTAATTCATATAAAAATAACTCTTTTTTTGTAAATTCAGGTTTAGCAGTATGAAAAAGATAATTAGATATTTTATTACCAATATCTGATTTTACTTGTTCGTTGTTGATATCCACATCAGGGTCTAAGTTCATAAAGTCATAAAATTCGGGGGTAGGTTCAGTTTTATTGTAATTTTCATTTGGATAAGTTGAATTTTGATTTGCATTATCAGTATTTTTATTGTCTACCGGATTATTATTCATGTCTGTATGCTCCTTTGTGGGTTCTTCGGTTGTATTAGGAGTCGTTTCAACCGTAACTTCGGGAGTAATTTCAACAGTAATTTCGTTTGAAGTCTCTCCTGTAGTACTGGCTTCTTTTTTAACTACACATCCTGAAGATGTTAATAACGTTACTATACAAAGCAATAAACCAATTCTTCTTTTCATAATTGTTCCTCCTTTATAAAAGTTTAAAATAGTATTTGCGCTTTCTTTACATTTGTGGACATTACCTGCCATGTACCGTTGTCCGGTATAATGGAAAAGGTGCCGTCTGTTGTGATAACTCCGGTATAGCCATCGGCTGCGAGCATAGAGTTTACATTCCATTTTATTGCTGACCATGTTGCCGAAGGCGTACCTTGCTGGTAATATAAAACATTTTCGTTTGAACCTATATAAAACATTTTGTATTTATATGCTTTTACGGCTTTTACTATTTTATCGCTTGATATAATTTGTGTAGAATTATATGAATAATCACCGGTAAATTGATAAAGATATGTTGCCTGATTGTTACCGCTTAATATCGTTCTGTTAAATGTAGAACTAAAAGCATTGTTTGAGCTTTGTGATAAGCAAGAACGAATACCTGATGTTGTATGTTTATATAAACTAAATCTTCCATCAGATATAAGCTGTATTAAAGGACCGCTAAACCACATTGTATCTGCGAAACCAACTGAATCGCTGCTGGAATAATTTCCTTCTGTATAATATGCAAAAGCATCTGAACTTGTTCTGTATATAATTGCTTTTCCTTCTATATCATAGTTTGTAACTCCTGATATGGTTTTTAACAGAGTATAATTGCTTCCTGATTTATTGTAGATTTTAAGCTCATTTGTATTTTTAAGTACGCAGATGGTATTTCCTTTCATTTTAAAGGATTTTACATTTGTATCAACAGTGCTCCATGCCGCTGTCGAAGCTCCTTCTTTTATCTTTAGGGTGCCGCTTTGTATTATACCTATTTTTTTTCCTTCAAGCTGAAAGTCAGAAACTCCGGTGTTTATTGTAGACCAGGAAGCGTTTATATCGCCTTCTTTAAGTTGTAATGTGCCGGAATTTGAAAGAGACGCGATTCTAAGTTTAGTTACATCATAGAAAGAATATGCAACAGCTTTTTTTACATTAAGACGTCTTGCACCTTGAATTTTGCCGTTAAGCTGAGGGACCGTATCGGCAGCATTTAATATATTTGTTTTTAATTGTGCAGGAGTAAGGCTTGGATTAACTTGAAGCATAAGAGCGGCGGTTGCGGTTACCAAAGGAGCAGAAAATGAAGTCCCTCCTATGCTGTGTACTCCTTCATTCAGCTCATATAAATCCAAATCTCCAGGCGCTGCTATATGAACGGTCTGGTCTCCGTAATTTGAATAGCTTGTAATATAATCACAATCGTTTACTGCTCCTACTACTATATAGTTAGGTAAATCTTTAAAATCATTTTTATCTGAACAGTTATTTAGGTTATAGGCACTGTTTCCGGCAGCTTGAACATATAAGCCGTTAAACGTTTCAATTGCTTCAAGTTCGTTAGCGTCTAAAAAATAATTGGAAATACCTCCTGGAGCAATGCTGGCGTTTATAATCTTTATTCCGTTTGAATTAGCTGTATCTATATAATTAACTAAAGTTGAAGTTTTAATAGTATCATCGGTTTGGAGGGCATTAAAGCTATATACAGAACAATTATAAGCAAGACCTACATAAGGACTTTGACTTACGTTTTTCATGGCGATTACAGAAGCTACAGTTGTACCATGGCTGTAAAAGCAAGTTGAATTACTGCATTTTGAAGTTCCGTGAAGACCGGCATTTGTACTTAAAGAAGTGTTGACAGAAAGGGTGTTTACACCGTTGTAAGTTATGTTAGTTGCAAGAGAGTCAATAATTCCAACTTTTACGCCTGATCCTGTTGCGTAATCCCAAGCTCTTGGAGCTTCTATTTGCTCATAAGCTCTTATAAGTGAATTTGTATAATTATAACTTGAGGGTATTGCACAAGGGTAATAACGGAAGTTTGGCTGAATATGTATTACTTTATCGTCTTTTGCCAGTTTACGTATCATATTTATAACAAGGTTTTGACTTTTCCCTTTAAAGTATACCACATAATTATCTTCTGTACAACACTCTTCAATAGCAATTATTTTTGAATTTTTAGTTATATATTTTTCTGTAAATTCAGCGGTAGTCCCGGTATATTCCATAAGCGCCTGATCTTCTTCAAAATCAGCATTTTTATAATGTTTCATCAAATACTGAACATACTGCTTTTTGGAAAGGCCCAAAAGTCCTTCATGTTCAAGAACTTTGTCAATTCCGGCATCGCTTATATCGTCCTTGTCAAGCTCATAGGTGGGTTCGGGTGAAGTTTCACCACTGACAGAAAATTCCGAAGAAATCTCTGAAGTATTTTCAAAAGATACTTCGGTGGTTGTTTCTTGAAAGTTTGATTTTTCATCTGTAACTGCGTTTATGTTTATAAAAAACGCATTTAAAATCATAGTGAAACATAGAATTAAACTTATTTTTCGTTTCATTTTTAAAAATCCTCCTAAAAATATAATATGTACCTTTACAATAACATTATAACTAAAATGTATATTTTTGTAAATAAAATTAATACATTTTTAACAAAATTTACAAATATGTAAT
>CAKTDK010000002.1 GCA_934541205.1 uncultured Eubacteriales bacterium | reverse complement strand
TACACTTTTACCCAAATTAATGTCCGGTGAACTCGATGTGTCAGATATAAACATCTAGGCTGCTAAATTATTGTTTAGAATAAGAAGGGATGAAAGAGTATATGACAAAAATTTCAAAAGAAGCTTCAAGTATTTTACAAGAAATTATTGACAATGAAAATATGCCGAACTACTGGAAAAATAGATTTGATAACTTGAGCCATAGAGAGGATGCTATTCTTCGTGGTTGTTTTAAGGAATTATCAGATGCACATTACATATCAGCAAAATGGGCAGATAATTATCCATATATACTTCAAGTGTTAAAAGATGGTTATTTATATGAAGAACATATGAAGGAAGAAGAACAAATAGCGATGACTCAATTTGAAAGAGAATTAAGTGAACTTTTAGAAAGAACGAAACATATTAAGAAACCAATTAACGCTGCCACTATTGGTACTGACATTGCAGACTATAATAGAGAAAGTGAAGATTGGATTAACGATGTCGAGATATTTTTCAACAAGTATTTGAAAGAACACGCTCTTGCAAGTCGAATGAATACGCTTCTGTTCCATCGTTCCAAAGACTGTTATACACAACTTGTTTCTTGTTTAAAAAGCATATCGAAAGATAAAGAGTTTATTGATGAAACAAATGGAATTAAAAAGAAAATGGTTCCTGCTTATCAAGCAAAAACATTACCTGAATACGATGTGTTTTTGTCTCATGCAAATGCTGACAAACAAGGTATTGTTGATGAATTAAATAATTCTTTAGAAAAGTTAGGTATAAAGATTTTTTATGACAAGAAATCTCTTGAGTGGGGAGATAAATGGAAAAATCGTATTTTGGAAGGAACAAAGAAAGCAGAATTTGCTATTATTGTTATTTCTGAAAACTTTTTTGACCGTGAGTGGACAGAAAAAGAATTGAATGAGCTTTTGAACAGACAAAACAGGAATGGTCAAAAGCTTATTCTTCCTATCGTACATAATATCACCAATGAAGATTTAAGAAAAAAATATCCATCTGTTGCGGAAATACAAGCTCTGGATTCTAAAAATTATACTTGTGATGAAATAGCTTTATTATTTGCAAGGCAACTTATACGAAGACTGAAAGCTGAAGATTGATAAATAGATGTGAGGAGGAGCACTAATGCCGGGATTATACAACGAAGAAAATTATGAAAACTCTGTAATCGAGCTATTTAGAAATGATTTGGGGTACGATTACGCATACGGTCCCGATATAGAAAGGGATTTTTACTGTCCGTTATACGAAGAGGTTCTGATTGATTCTCTGTATCGTTTGAACAGAGGTCTGCCTGATGACGCCATTCAGGACGCCTTATTCAAGCTTAAAAACTTTGAAAACGGAGAGCTTGTGCAGAAAAACGCTGTATTTATGGATTATCTGCAAAACGGCATACCGGTCAGATTCTTTGTGAACGGGGAGGAGCGTTCCTCTATCGTCTATCTGGCTGATTATAAGAATCCCGATAATAACTCCTTTATCGTTGCTAATCAATGGACTTTCATTGAAAACAGCAATAAACGCCCTGATGTAATTCTTTTTTTGAACGGCTTGCCGGTAGTTTTGGTTGAGCTGAAATCTCCTTCCCGTGAAGAAACGGACGCTTCCGAAGCGTATAGGCAACTCCGTAACTATATGCAGGAAATTCCGTCTATGTTCATTTATAACGCTATCTGTGTTATGAGCGACCAGTTGACCTCCAAAGCAGGTACGATCACCTCCGGCGAAGACCGCTTTATGGAGTGGAAAACAAAAGACGGAAGTTATGAAAACACACAATATGCGCAATTTGATACTTTCTTTGAGGGTATGTTCCAAAAGGAAAGACTGCTGGATATTATTAAAAACTTTATCTGCTTTTCTAATGCGGTTAGAAAGGCAATCGAATCGACAAAACACGCTACCGTTACCGACGGTAAGGGCGGTGTGTTCTGGCATACGCAAGGAAGCGGTAAATCGCTTTCTATGGTTTTCTATGCTCATTTATTGCAGGAAGCACTGAACAGCCCTACTATTGTTGTACTTACCGACAGAAACGACCTTGACGATCAGCTTTACGGTCAGTTCGCAAAATGCAAGAACTTTTTAAGGCAAGAGCCTATGCACGCAGAAAGCAGAGAACATCTGAAAACTTTGCTTGCCGGCAGACAGGCAAACGGTATTATCTTTACCACAATGCAGAAGTTTGAGGAGTCTCACGAACCTCTTTCCGAGCGTCATAACATCGTTGTTATGGCTGATGAAGCACACAGAGGTCAATACGGACTGACAGAAAAGATGGACGAAAAAACCGGAAAGATTAAAATCGGCACTGCCCGTGTTATCCGTAACAGCTTGCCAAATGCTACATATATTGGTTTCACCGGCACGCCGATTTCGTCAAAAGACCGCAGCACCCGTGAGGTATTTGGAGATTACATTGATATATACGATATGACGCAGGCTGTTGAGGACGGTGCTACACGCCCGGTTTACTATGAAAGCCGTGTAATCAAGCTCAATCTTGATGAAGCAACCTTGAAATTGATTGACGCCGAGTATGACATTATGGCAGCTAACGCAGATGAGGAAGTCATTGAAAGGAGTAAGCGTGAGCTTGGACAGATGGAAGCGGTTCTCGGCAACGATAATACCATCAATTCCCTTGTCTGCGATATTCTCGACCATTACGAGAATAACCGAGAGAACCTGCTGACCGGTAAGGCGATGATTGTTGCATACTCCCGCCCTATCGCTATGAAGATTTACAAGCGTATCTTGGAGCTTCGCCCTGCTTGGACTGAAAAAGTCGCAGTCGTTATGACTTCCGGCAATAAAGATCCCGAAGAATGGCATGAAATCATTGGCAATAAGCAGCACAAAGATGAACTTGCAAAGAAATTTAAGGACAACAACAGTCCTCTTAAGATTGCGATTGTTGTTGATATGTGGCTGACCGGATTTGATGTGCCGTCCCTTGCAACAATGTATGTTTACAAGCCTATGTCCGGGCACAATCTTATGCAGGCTATCGCCCGTGTAAACCGTGTGTTCCGTGATAAAGAAGGCGGTCTTGTTGTTGACTATGTCGGAATTGCTACCGCTCTGAAGCAGGCAATGAACGATTACACTTCGCGTGATAAAAAGAACTATGGCGATACCGATGTCGCAAAGGTTGCATATCCGAAGTTTTTGGAGAAATTGTCGGTTTGCCGTGATAAGTTCCACGGATTTGATTATTCCAAGTTCCAAAACGGCACTGACCTTGAAAGAGCTAAAACAATCAGCGGTGCTGTCAACTTTATTATGGGCAGAGAAAAAGTTGACGAAAAGGACTCTTTCGTAAAAGAAGCTCTTATGCTTCATCAGGCATTATCTCTCTGTTCTTCATTAGTTGATGAGGACAGCAGATTTGAAGCTGCGTTCTTTGAGTCTGTTCGTGTATTGGTTCTCAGACTGACGAATACCGGTGTGGGTAAGAAGATTTCCCTGCCGGAAATGAACGCAAGAATCAACGAGCTTTTGAAGCAGAGTATCAAAAGCGATGGCGTTATCAATCTTTTCTCCGACATCAAAGAGGAGTTCTCTCTGTTTGACCCGAAATTCCTCCAAGAAGTCGCCAATATGAAAGAAAAGAACCTTGCGGTTGAGTTACTGAAAAAGCTGATTGCGGAGCAGGTATCCGTTTATCGCAGAACGAATGTGGTCTAATCCGAGAAGTTCAGCGAGATTATGCAGCGATCTCTCAATGCTTATCTAAACGGTATGCTGACCAACGAAGAAGTTATCGAAGAAATGCTGAATCTTGCTAAGCAGATTGCAGCTGCACAGCAAGAAGGCGACAAACTCGGACTTACAGACGATGAGCTTGCTTTCTATGACGCTTTGACGAAACCGCAGGCAATCAAGGACTTCTATGAGAATGACGAATTGATTGCCATTACAAAAGAGCTGGCTGATACCCTCCGCAAGAACAAGACGATAGACTGGCAGAAACGAGAGTCTGCAAGAGCAAAAATGCGTATGCTTATCAAAAAGCTTCTAAAAAAGCACAAGTATCCGCCGGAAGGTATGGAGGACGCTGTGCAGACTGTTATGACACAGTGCGAGCTTTGGACTGATAATGTAATGGACGCATAAATTGATGGAGGACGACGATTATGGATAAAAGATTTCAATGGACGAGCTTCTATATGGAGCTGGCTTCCGCCTTATTAAAATATAAGAATAATCGTAGTGAGCTAATCGGCATACTGAAAACAATCTTTTCTGACGCCGGAATGAACTTCCCTTTCAAGGAAAAAGGCCAAATATACGAGGATGTCTGCCCTTTTACAATTTTCGGTTCTTTCAATAAAGGAATTACAAACGCTAACCGCATTGCATTGTTGGAGCAATTTGCAAAACAGTTTACAATCAAAGCGGCTGTTCCAACAGAGTTTGACGGTATCCCCGTTGTTATGAATTTAAGTGCGTGGTTCTTTGCATACAAGGAAAATCGAGGAGAACACGACATAGACAACCTTTGGAATTTGCTTGAAAAAGCCATTGCCTACTCTGATGAAACATCCGCAGATAATAAAAAAGCTTTTATCGCTGCTTATGACAAGGTAACGAAGCAGAAAATGATTAAGTGGAATATTACGATGGGGCTTTATTGGGTAAGGCCATATACCTTTATCAATTTGGACTCCACAAACCGTGCGTTTATTACCGATGTAGATAACATGCCGCACTATTTCACTACAATCTTTTCTAACATCAATAAGGGCTTGCCTGATGGAACAAGCTATCTGTTTATGTGCGAACAGGCAAAAAATGCCCTGAAACAGAAAGAGTACGACTACCACAGCTTTCCGGAGCTTTCATATTGTGCGTGGAAAAACAGTCAGGAAACTCCTGATGAGCCGGCAACAAATAGAGTTGACTCCAATGTAAAAGAGACCGATTACTGGATTTACTCTCCGGGCGATAACGCCTGTATGTGGGACGAGTTCTACAAGCTCGGAATTATGGGTATTGGTTGGGACGATGTAACAGACCTAAAAGGATTTTCTTCAAAGGAAGAAATCAAAGACTATATGAAAAAGGTCTATGACCCAAGTTATTCATATAAAAACAACGCACATTGCTTGTGGCAGTTCGCAAATGAAATCAAAATCGGCGATGTCATTTTCGTTAAAAAAGGTATGCATAAAATCATCGGAAAAGGTGTCGTAACCTCAGATTACATTTACGATTCCACAAGAGAAACCTACAAACATATCAGGAAAGTCGAATGGCGGAACAAGGGTGAATGGGAACATCCGGGACAGGCGGTAATGAAAACTTTGACCTGTATCTCTCCGTACCCCGATTATGTTCAACAGTTGCTTGCATTGTTTGCCGAGGATACACCGGAAGAAACTACCGAACAAGTAGAAATTAAGTATCCTCCATATACAAAGGACGATTTCTTGAACGAAGTCTATATGGACGAGGATACTTACAATACGCTGACGGAATTGCTTGAAGCCAAGTATAATGTCATTTTGCAGGGCGCACCGGGTGTGGGCAAGACATTTGCCGCAAAACGACTTGCATATTCGACTATGGGACAAAAAGATACCAGCCGTGTTGCAATGGTGCAGTTCCATCAAAGCTATTCTTATGAAGATTTTATTCAGGGATATAGACCTTCCAAAGAGGGTTTTGAACTTGTAAACGGTGCTTTCTATAAGTTCTGCAGAGAGGCGGAAGAAGATAATGAAAGACCATATTTCTTTATCATTGATGAAATTAACCGTGGAAATCTGAGCAAAATCCTCGGAGAACTGATGATGTTGATTGAAAAGGATAAGCGTGGCGAAAAGATTAAGTTACTCTACTCCAATGAATGGTTTACCGTACCGCAGAATGTAAGAATTATCGGTATGATGAATACGGCGGACAGAAGCCTTGCTCTTATGGATTATGCACTCCGAAGAAGATTTGCGTTCTTCGACTTTGCACCTGCGTTTTCTTCGGAAGGCTTCAAAAACTACTTGGCGGAAAAGGATTCACCTAAGTTGGAGAAGCTGATTACCGCTGTCGAGTCTTTGAATAGTACAATTTCAGCAGATGAGTCATTGGGAGATGGATTTAGAATTGGTCATAGTTATTTCTGCACCGATGATGAAATTACCGATGAATGGCTTAAATCTGTTGTTGAATATGAAGTGATACCGCTTATAAAAGAATACTGGTTTGATGAACCTACAAAGGTCAGAGACTGGTCTGCAACATTAAGGAGTGCCATAAAATGATACGCATACAAAACATATACTATATGCTTTCATATGCGTTTCAGGTCTTAAATGAGCAAGGGTACAAACAGGTCGCTGCCGAGGAATTTGACAATGTTGCGGAACTGTGTGCTGCCATTCTAATTAAGGGAGTGTCTTTGCAGATAAAACGAGGATTGGGTAAAGAATATGTGCTTCAAAGTGAGTCTTTATCCTCCCTCCGAGGGAAAATAGACATATCTACTTCGGTAAAACAGCAATCAATGCTGAAAAAGCAGTTGGTGTGCAATTATGACGAGTTCTCGGTTAATTCCTATATGAATCGAATTATCCGTACAACGATGGATGTCCTTGTCAGAAGCGGAATCAGCAAGGATCGGAAAAAACAGCTTCGCAAATTGCTCATCTATTTTTCAGAAGTTGAACCATTGAGCCGGGATAGCATAAACTGGAAGCTTCAATTCAACAAGAATAATCAGACATATCAAATGCTGATTTCCGTTTGCTATCTGATACTCAAAGGGTTGTTGCAAACGACCTCGGACGGAAGCACAAAACTGATGGACTTCCTTGATGAACAGCGTATGTGTAGGCTTTATGAGAAGTTTATTCTTGAATACTACCGCAAGGAACACCCTGAAATCCGGGCGTCGGCGTCTCAAATTCCTTGGGATACCGATGATGATTACAGAGAAATGCTCCCTGTTATGCAAAGCGATATTATGCTGAAAAAGGGAAAAAAGACGCTGGTAATAGATGCGAAGTATTATTCGCATACAATGCAGAAGCAATATGATGTAAACACCTTACATTCAGGGAATCTGTATCAGATATTTACTTATGTAAAAAATCTTGATACAGAGAGAACAGGAAATGTGTCCGGAATGTTGCTCTATGCAAAGACAGACGAAGTGGTGTTACCAAATAATGAATACAAAATGGGCGGCAATGCTATTTCTGTCAAGACGCTTGATTTGGATTGCGACTTTCATGAAATTAAAGCACAGTTAGATGATATTGTCTGCTCTTTTGGGGAAATGTAGTAATTAATGGTAATTAGCTCGTGATTATACAAAAATCAAATCGGCATTAACAATTTCTGTTACCTGACTGCGTATGTTATTCATCCTCCTCACCCACTCCATTGGATTCTCAGTTTTAAGCTGTTCGGCAACACCTTCCCTTTCAGCATATTCTTTTACCAGCCGAAGAAAAAGGGACTGTGCGTCTTCCTCTACATCAGCAAGATGAGAACGGAGCTTGCCGGAAGTGAGTAGATTATAGTACAAGATTTTATGGTACTGCTTGAAATATTGTCTGCGGCGTTACATCCGCACACCGATAGGTTCAAACATTGTTTTCGTCATAATAGAAATCCTCCCTTGATCCGTCATTGTACCAAAGGAGGCTTTCTGTTTATGAATGTGATATTTATAGGCTATCTATCAACAATATCCTTGTAGACCACCAGCGTCACATTTCTCATCTCACTTGCCCGGTCGGTGCAGCCTTTGGTAAAGCCGGTTTTGGCAAAGAGGTAGTAGTAGACATTCTTGTAGGGAAACAGCTCGCTGCGCTTTACAAGGGTTTCCAAAACGCCGAGGTCGACTTTCTCATTCGTCCATTTGCACTCGCCGAAAAGGGCGGTGTTTTTGTCCTGCTCGGCAAGGATATCGATTTCAGCCTGACGCTTTTCCTTAGGATCGTTGCCCCACCAGCGTCCGAGAGAGGAAAACTCCACCGGGCATTCGCCGGAGAGAAGCTGCTTCCAAAGATACTGCTTGCAGATTTCCTCAAACACCTCGCCCATATAGTCGGACAGATGCGGCTCAATGCGCTTGTATGCCAATTCGGCTGCGCCACGGGCGATTATTGAATTATTTTCCGGCACAAAACGATACCAGAAGCGGAACATATTGTCCGCAATCGAATAGACCGCTTTACGGGACGCCTTTTCCCCATAAGGCGTCTCTTTTTCGATAATGCCGAGGGAAATCAGGTTTTTCACATAGGCGGAGCAAATATTTGTGCTTTCCCCGACCTTTCCGGAAATCTCCGACATACGGGAAGCGCCGGTGGCAATCGCCGTGATGATGGCATTGTAGAGCGCCGGTTCCCGCACCTCCTGCTTGAGCAGGTTTTCCGGCTCTTCAAACAGGGCGGAGCTGGGGTTCAGGAATGTATTTTTGATATTGTCCTCAATGCTCAGCTTATCGCTCATCTGAAGCAGATACTGGGGTGTGCCGCCGACAATGCCGTACACATAGGCTTTCTCTTCATCGGTGAAATTTTTGAAATAATGGCAAGTCTCCTCGAAATCGAAGGGGAGAATTTTCATCTGCGCCGTCCGTCTGCCGTAAAGCGGCGCTTTGTAGGCAAGGACGTGGTCTTCCATATAGGACATGGACGAGCCGCAGAGAATCAGCATCAGCTTGGAAGTATCCTTGTATTGGTCAATCAAAAGCTGAATGGTGGAAGCGAGACTTTTCGACGAGCGGGCAACATAGGGGTATTCATCGATTGCAAGAATAATCCGTTCTTTTTCGGACAGCTTGAACACATATTCCAAGGCCGCCTGAAAGGACAAGAAAGAGGTTTCAGCCTCCATGCCGGTGTGGAAGCTTAGAATGCTCCTGCTGAAATTTTCGAGATTTTGCTTGGCGTTGCTCTCGACGCCCATAAAATAGATGGCGTTTTTATCGTCAATAAACTGGCTGATCAGCGCCGTTTTGCCGACACGGCGGCGACCATAAATTACAACAAATTCAAACTTATCCGATGCGTATAACTTGTTCAGCGCCGCAAGTTCACGCTCTCTGCCGATAAACATGACTGGTGTCCTCCCATCTGCCGATAGATTCTCTGAGTATAGTATATCACAAAATTAAAATTAGTCAAGTATGATTCGGTAAATCACACTTGACTAATTTCTTTCTCACTTTTCTGTTGTTACGCAAAAATCAAGTCGGCACAAACGCTTTCTGCCGCCCGATTGCGGATGTTGTTCATTTTCTGCACCCACTCCGTTGGATTTTCTGCTTTAAGCCGTTCGGTAACACCTTCCCTCTCAGCGTATTGTTTTACTAACTGAAGAAAGAGGGATTGCGCTTCTTCCTCCACATCAGCGAGGTGGGAGTGGAGCTTGCCGGAAGTGAACAGATTGTAGTAGAGAATTTTATGGTGCTGCTTTAAGTACCGCAGGCGGCGTTGTGCCCACACGCCGATGCGGCGTTCTTCTTCGGGTGGTAAGGTCAGATTCGGAAGGCAGTAATCGCCCTGCATGGTGTATGTGCCGCCCGTTTGTTCAAATATTGTTTTAGCCATAATAGAAAACCTCCTTTGCTACGCTCATTGTACCAAAGGAAGTTTCGCTTTACGAATGTGCGATTTTTAAAATTATAGTTTCTACCCAAGCTCTCTTTTTCTATTGGAATAGTTGACTTTTCATCGTATGGTATATATAATTTGAATTGTAGGGTATGTTAATTTGAATCAGCTTGTATGCCGGATCGACGAGAAATCCCAAAGAACAACCGGGTTCAAAACGCCTACGATGAAAAAATTGTAATTCTGAGATACTATCAACATCGATTGAAATTCTCGTTACGATGCTGAGAACCCACAAGATAGGCTCCGAGAGATATTTATCTCTTTTGAGGTGGGCCCAAGTTGCTGTATCAAAGCTTTACACCATACAACATTAGGCAACGGCTTCGGCTGATGTCTTTGTTGCTATGTGTGTAAAGTTTCGACTCGGATCGTTGATGCCTGTACACACATGGTTGTGTATGGGCTTTTATTTTGATCCGGGTTGGAGGTGATACAATGAAAATATGTAAATCCAATGCGTTGCGCCTGTGGGACGCATACTATGGCAATGTTCGTTTTGCAGAGGATTTTCATGGCAACCTAATGTGTAGAGACGGATATGGAAATGCAAATTACTGCGTTATTCGTTGGGGAAGGACGGTATATTGCGGTTGGAATATCCACCATATACTGCCCATTGCCTGTGGAGGTACCAACGAAAAGCAAAATCTGATTTGTACAAATATCTATACCAATGATATGGCGGAAGATAAAATTACATATTGGATTGATGATTGCCTGTATCAGGTTCGACGCATATATGGTACACGAGAACATGAAATTGTTAAATTGAATTAGGAGGCCAAATATGGGAAAAAGTGTTTTTGACTACAATGACGGTGATTTTATCTTTTCTACATCTTCTTTGGGATTTGATTCCGACGGAAATATGATGATGCGTTTAGGAGACAACATGGCGCTGGAAGTGGATTCCGGAGAACTGCACATAGTTTCTTCGTGGGAGAACGAAGAATAACGTGCTTTCATATTAAAGTATCAGCCGCCTCGAAAGGGGCGGCTGATACTTTAATATTTTTTCTCCGCACCTCCTTCGCTGTCTGCCGTGTACAGGTCACGGATTTTCCGCCAGCTTGAAAAGCCTTGCAGGGTGCGGATGTGCCACGGTGATTTGCGGGTGATGGTGCGAAAGTAGGTGGAACAGAAAAACTCCACCAAATAAACCTTCGGAATGTGGTTGACATTATTTTTCCGGAAAGACTTGATGTGCCTCTGATTGCACCAGTTGTTGATTGAAGTTTTTCCGTAGCCGGTGATTTTGGAGACCGTCCGGGTGCTCAGCACATCGGGATAGCCGGAGAGCAGCTCGGTATAATACAACTGCAAATGCTCCCGCACGATTGGGGGAACCTGTTCCTCCATCTGGACAGCATAATCACCCTTGTACCAGCCCGCCGGAGCGGAGTAGCTTTCGGGGAACACCTTGCGGTTTTCCAGATAGGCAATGACATCCTCTTTCTTGATTTTGTAGCAGCGTGTTTTCCTGCCCGTGTACTCGCAGGGGATTTTTCCGCTTTGGAGGAGGTACAGAGCGGTAGATTTGCTGATGTGGCAAATTCGATACAGCTGATCCTTCGTGATTATATCGGGAACGGCGTCCCAGTTGATTGCGTTTTCTTTCATGACAATACACCTCATATCTTGGTAAGCTTTGCCGGCATTCGAACTGTCCGTGTATTGCCTTTTCATTTTTGTTCTTTCCGTTCTTTCCGCAGTTCTTTCCAAAAGCGGAAAAATCGCTGATTGGAACCGATGGGCGTTTTCTCAGTATTTTCGGGCGATTTTTTCAAAAAGTCCAGATTTCATGCGGTTTTGCGGGCGTACAAGGCTGACTGAAACTGACAGGAGAAACCATGTAAGTAACAGACGGCGATAAAACTCGAAATGCAGTAGTCCGCAAGGGCTCGTGGGTTCGAATCCCACCCACTCCGCCATCGAAAATCCGCATAAACGCTTGGTTTATGCGGATTTTCCATATCTGAATACAGGAATAGCAGGGATTAAAATTTCTGCTGTTTTGTTATTTTTTCGGCATTGTTATCACAGTTTTCAGGATAACACGCTCATAGAACAGGCAAGAGAATCAAAGGATAAAACAGTGTCAAACAGCCGAATTGTTGTAAAAATGTTATCAAATCGAGTAAAGCGATATAAGGCGGTATAACGAAATGCGGGGCTATACATAACCATAATCATTTGGAGGTACTAAAATGTATAATGAAAACAACACTCTAAGCCCCGCAGAAATCGAACTCATCAGCAATTTGTCCGGCGCATACGCCGCTCCTTTTTGGGACGGGGTACGGGAGGTTTCCGGCACATTGGATACTGTCCGAAAATTAAAAGCAGTTCTTGAAAAGCTCTGCTCCACGGGTAACGAGTTGGAAGCCTACAATCTTATTCTGGCAATGTATGATGTGATTGCCTTTGAAACGCCCCCGGCTATTTTCGAGCTTGCACCCTACCCGGACGCAATCAGGCGGTTTATCATTGAATTTCTGCTCGACACCCACGACCTGATGATCGACTACGAAAACGAGGACTAAAAAACAGTAGCTCTGTATTGGGGACGCCCGTACAGAATTGCTTGCTGCGTTGGCAGGTCGTTCAAAAAAGAGAAAGCCACTGCCAAGGGATAACTATACCCTTTTATATGAAATGGGGCTGCTCGCCTGTTCCCCCTCTCCACACCTCTCCCCTCAAAACTACCTGTTACTACCCGAAAAAAGAGATATTACAGGGCGACAGTTTCCACAACTTTGCAGAAATCGACAGGCTTTTTCTTTTCGGGTTGTGCAAGTACGAACGAATCGGGAACACGATGTGATATACCAGCAAGCATCGCCTTTGTGATACCACAAAGGCACTTGTCAGGGAAAATCCCTAAAACCCTTGCTTGCTGAAAAAGGCTTATAATAAAATTCTTGAATACACTATGCCGCAATAGTAAAAATCAGCCGCCCGGAAAAAGCGGCTGATACATAGCAATGCGTAACTACTATTGACAAGAACGATTAAATATGCTATCATAGTCTAAAAGGGGACTAAATTTATGAAGCAGTTATTGCGATCAAAAGACTTAAACCGTTTCTACCTGACATGGCAAAGGCTAAATCACATTTACGAAGATTATGCAAAGCAATATGGGTTGACTTATATTTCCTTGTTTATTCTTCAGTTAATTGATGATGGAACGACGCAAAAGGAATTATGCGATATCCTTTACTTTCCCAAACAGACAGTTAATAAGGTTATACAATCTTTTGAGAAAAAAGGATATGTTGAACTTGTAGAAAATCAAAAGGACGGTCGCTCCCGTTCCATCCTCCTTACAGAAAGAGGAAAATTGTTTCAGCAGGAAGTGATACCCTGTATTGAACAGGCAGAACATTCCGCATTTGCAGCCCTATCAAAAGAAGAACAAACACTGATGACCGACCTTTGGGAAAAATACACAAACCATTGTATCGACAGTATCATCGCCGGCAAGAGTGATATGCAGAAAAAAGAAAGAAACTGATATTATGTCAAAAGTATGGCTTATTACAGGCGCAGCAAGAGGTATGGGGCGTGCTATTACGGAAACTGTTTTAAAAAACGGCGCCAGCGTTGCCGCCATAACAAGAAAAGATAATGATTTAGACTTATCGGAACAATACGGCAATCGCTTTCTGCATTTAACGCTGGACATATCTAATACAGATGAAAAACTGTTTGAAAATGCCGTTAAAAAGGCAGTGGAATATTTCGGAAGAATAGATGTACTGGTAAACAATGCCGGACACGGAAGAATCACAAACTTTGAAGAAACAAGCGAAAAGAATATTCGTGAAATTTTTGAATTAAATGTATTCGGGTTAATGCGTATGACGAGGGCTGTACTGCCTACTATGCGTGAACAGCGGAGTGGACATATTTTTAATATAGCGTCTGCTGCAGGGTACTGTGCCGGACCCGTTGCCTATCATACATCAAAATATGCAGTTACGGGTTTTTCTACCTGTCTTGCCTTTGAGCTTGCACCGTTTAATATCAATGTTACAAATGTTGCACCGGGGTTATTCCGAACAAACTTCTATGATAAGGGTGCAATGAATACAGAAGCAGATATTCATATAACGGATTATGATGCGGTACGCTGGCAGAATGATTTCGTAAGAAATAACAGCAATCACGAACAGCCGGGTGATCCCGTAAAGTTGAGTGAGCTTATATACGAGGTTTCAGGTGCCGAAAATCCGCCCTTACATCTTCCGATAGGTGCGGACGCTGTTAATTCTGCAATGGGACTTGCCAAAAAAATTACAGAAGATGTTTCAAAATGGAAAGAGAAAGCCGAGAATACAAATTATGATAAGTAAAGTGAACTTGGGTGACGAATATGAAATCAAGTGAATGGATAATCTGTCCTGCTTGTGGGAATAAAACCCGTGACAAAATTAGAAAAGATTCGGTTTTGATAAATTATCCTCTCTACTGTCCGAAATGTAAAAAGGAAATTTTAATTAACGCAAAAGATTTACGAATATCTGTCATCAATGAGCCGGACGCATAGGCGCAGGGCCGATGAACTTGTGAGCAATCACAAATCATCGGCCTTTTACTTTTTCACAAGACAAGGCAAGCCCGCCAAATAAAAAAACAGAGTTTTGACGGGCTGTTTCTTCACGCCCTAAAAACAACCCTCTAAACTCTGTTTTGAGTTTGAAGGGATTCTTTTGTGCTGGTCTGATACCGCCACGCCGCTGTTGATTAGAAGCGGCAGTTATCTACATACCGCCATACAGGAGTAGGAATAGTCTGCTAAAAAAATCCTTGTTCCCGTATGGCCCCATTCTGCCCTTGATGTAGATACTATATTTCTACTGAAAGGAGTTTATTTCTCTTATAGCCGTAAAGGTGTGACAACCTTTTCGGTTTTTTATTTGTCGTTTTTTAGCGGAACACGGCATAAGCGCACATTTGGCGTGAGCTGCCGTTCTCCGCCCCGATCAATCTGATTTTTCAAAATTCAGATTGATCGGAGGTAAAAACGATGATTGGAAATCATCCCAAAAGAAGAAAGGATAAATATAATCCTTATAAGATTTGCGAAAATAACGGCAGATATTATATGTCATTCAAGGACGGACAGGGCGTGCGGCACGATATGGAGATTGAAAAAGAATTATTCGATGTGTTCAACCGCTTTGAACTGGACGACCTTTCCATACTCAACGAGTGGGACAGACATATTGAACATTTTGAGCAGACAGAACAATCCCTAAACCGGCGCGCTTCTTACAAAGAGGAATCGGTTGAAGAGGTTGTTTTGCGTAATATCGAATACGAACAGTTACATCAAACGATCGCAATACTAACTGAAACACAGCAAAGGAGGCTGACGCTTTATTATTTTCGGGGACTGACCTATAAGCAGATTGCCGAAATGGAGGGGTGTTCCGCTTCGGCGGTTGGCGGCTCGATTTATGCGGCGATAGAAAATATCAAAAAAATTTTGAAATAGACCCTGTGTTATAGGCTTTTAGTGAGGAAACAGGTGGAGAGGTAAAAACACCCTTTGCCTGTTTTCCTCTTTTATGCGGAGAATAGGCGCATTCTTTGACAACTGAATATCCGTCCACCAAATACATTCCTATTGCTCATAGCCACAGTAGTGGCTGCGCCACGATCTGCGGAAAACGAAAGCGACGAGACTTCACCTGTTTAGATTATCAATCCGGTTTACCGTTTTCCGTCAGGGAGCGATCAACAGCCGGCTGCAAGTATCGGGCGGCTCCCGATACGGCGACGACAGGCAATAGGTACAATGATACTCCCGTCCAGCCACAGTCCGAGCGTGATAAAACCGTCGCAGGCAATGGGGACGGTTGCGAGAGAACCTCGCAAGGGTGAAACTCCCGTGGAGCTGATAGCCGTCAGCCGTTTGGTGGATTGAAAATATAAGGGGCATGCCGGTTCTGCCGTACTGTCCTTGACCTCTACATAGGCGATTTACCGCCGAATCGTTTAAGGTGGTCATAACACAATGAACTGCACATATTTAGATAAAGGGTATGAAAATTCGGAGCAGACAATTCGTTTGCAAAAGCAGGATAGTATCTTCGCCGACAGTTTGGAGGAGAGATAATGGCACGGACAAAACCATCTCTTCCCTCAACTGAAATCGTGCCGATGTTAAAGACCGTAGAGCAAATGAGCAAATACAGCGGAATCGGCATCAACAAACTGCGTGAAATGATAAACAGCGGCGAAATCGAGTATATCCAAAACGGGAATCGCTGTTTACTCGCAGACAGGACGATATGGGATTTGTACAAACGATATTGTATTCGCCCACAATCTGATACAGGAGGTGATTAAATGTCTGTTACCACACGCCAAGTGAAAAACAAGCGTACTGCCGACGGAGGAAGCACCGCCCGTGCCGGAACGGTTTACGATGTATTTATCTGCTATAAAACGGCAGACGGCTATAAAACCTACGGCAAACGAGGCTTTTTAACCAAGAAAGAAGCATTAGACCACGAAGCGGAAATGCGCGTCAAATTATCCAATCCGGGCTTTGAGCCAATCAAAGCGACGGAGGCCAAGCAGAACGTGCAGGAATATTTGGAGGAATGGGTGGAGGTTCACGGCAAAGCCAATCTGCGCCCAAACACCTTTGCAGGATATAAATGCCACATCAAAAACCATATTGTGCCGTACATCGGCAATGTTCCTCTGAAAAAACTAACTCCGGCGATGATTGACAATATGTTAAAACAGCTTGCCGACAAGGGGTTATCCACCAGCACCTGCCGCTATGCACAACGCATATTGAGCGTTGCCTTTGAAGCGGCAAGGAAATATCGTTATATCGAAGCAAATCCCGCAAGAGATATACTAACGAAATTCGGCAAAAACGCAAAAAGCCTTGATATACAAAGGATTTCAGCGATTGTGATACAAAGCATTGCATAGAGATATGAAGCGATTTGCTTATATAATTACCCCTCGAAAGAATCGTCTTTGGAACCACTTAGTCATTTTAAGGTTGGTTTTGGCTGGTTTGTATCATTTTTAGGCCGTTTGAGATGCCATTATCTTCAAGAGTTCTTTCCAAATCTTCCTGACAGCAAATAATGTAGTCAATTACATTCACTTTTGGTATCTTATAAGAATTACCCAGTTGGAACGCTTTAATTCGCTTTTGTGCAATCAAATCATAAGCTAAATGCCTGCTGATACCAAGCATTTTCCTTAGTTGCGCTACTGTTACGATATCTGGATAATCCGGGAACATAACTCTATATTTTTTATCTGTTTCATTGCAGTTCAAGGCATAATCCTCCTTTATTTTGTTCTTTCCTTTGTTCTTCCCAAATGTAAAAAAGCACGGGAAACACCACGATTTTTTAACCAGCAAAAATTCAAAAAAGCTGTCTAAAACTGTCTGATACTAACTATTTTTGTGAGTTCGAATCAAAAACTCGAAATGATGTTAAAAATTACATTAAAGATATTCGAAAATAATAAAAACCGACATTAAAATAAATAAAAAAATCATTTATTATAACCGGATAATGAAATTCTTGACTTTCTATACAAATAAAATCCGAACCTATTAAGGTTCGGATTTTATTAAATATGGTGACCCGTGGGAGAATCGAACTCCCGATACCGCCGTGAAAGGGCGGTGTCTTAACCTCTTGACCAACGGGCCGTTATAAAATTTTGATGATAAAAAATGGTGGGGAGTACAGGGCTCGAACCTGTGACCCTCTGCTTGTAAGGCAGATGCTCTCCCAGCTGAGCTAACTCCCCACTTAGCTGCGGCAAAAATATATTTTTGCCGCAAATTGGTGACCCGTGGGAGAATCGAACTCCCGATACCGCCGTGAAAGGGCGGTGTCTTAACCTCTTGACCAACGGGCCGAATGGTAGCGGCAATCGGATTTGAACCAACGACCTGCCGGGTATGAACCGGATGCTCTAGCCAACTGAGCTATGCCGCCACATTATACACGTTTTCATACGTGACGCAACTTATTATATTATATCTTATCTGCCATGTCAAGTATTTTTTCTGATTTTTTTATATATAGAAGCAAAAATAAATTATTGTATTTTTTATTGCACTTTGGACATTTTTAAGATATAATTAATTTTGAAACTTAATTTGGAGCGTGATTTTTTTGTCTAAAGAAAAAATTAAACATACTATGTCAAAAAAAGATAAAAAAGATACCATTATTATATTTACTATTTTTGCCGTTGCGCTTATAGTTATACTTTTTGCCGTTGTTTTTTCCGTTATAAAACCTTTAATGGAAAAAGCAAATGCGGCTAAAGGACTTTATCCTGGAGAACATCAGTATTTTGAGGACGTAATTTTTATAGCTGATGGACCTAAACAAAAAGTTTATGTTCTTGAGGATAATGAAAACGGGACAAAATCCGAAATAACTCTTCCTATGGAAAGTATTAATTTGGGACAGGCTATTGAAAATTTAGGCGCTGATACTGTTTTATATTATTTTACTTATAATGATAAAAAATATATTGTTAATTTTAGTGAAAATATGCTTTCTTATCTTGGATTAAGATTGGAAAACAATACTTTTTTAGTTTCGTTTTCCGCGTTTGACAAGGTTTTTAAAGTTAATTTTGATGATTCTTCTTATGAAAATCTTTTATCCGATACTTATCTTGGAAAATCAAAAGACGAATATTCAAAGCGTGCTTCTGTAAACAAATTAACTCTTACATGGGGAATTAATCCCATACTTAGCGACGACGGAAAATATGTTATATTCGCTTCAAACCGTATAGGTATTGCGGCGGGTACAGATGCCAATAAAGATATTTTTATAAAAAATCTTGAAACCGGAGAAGAAAAAATGATTTTTGATCATCATTATACTCCTGTAAGATTTGTAGATGAAAATAAAATGCTGTTTATGTATACTCCCGACGATACAACTGTTTCAAATATAGAATTTATTCTTTATAATGCAAAAACCGATGAATCTAAAAAAACCTTATCTATTACAAAAGATGCTCTTTCAAAAACAAATACAAGCTTTCCTTACCTTATCAACAAACTTGATAACGACCAAATTCTTATAAAAAACGCAGCAGATCCGGAAAATCAGAATATTACAATTACTGTTCCCGGCGTCGGCAGGATATACAATATTTTTTCAAACAGTGACAGATCAAAAAGTATTATAGGCTATAACCTGTCCGGTCATTCTACTTCTACTAAATTTTTTACTTTAATAGACTGGAAAACAAAAACCTATAAACATATCGACATTGATTATTATCAAAAAGGATTTTTATTAAAATCATGTTATTTTACTAACGATGGCAATATAGGAGTCAATGTAAGCGACGGATCTGAAAGCTATAATTATTATACAACTTTGGATAGTTTAAAAGAGCGCAGTTCGGAAATTACTTCAGAATAAGAATAAAACGGAAATTTGTATATATTGCAAATTTCCGTTTTAAAATTAATATAAGTTTAATTTACTGTTAATATATTTTATGTTATAATACTTAATAGAATATGTCAAAGTAAAATTTGGTAGCAGTGAAAACATTGATATATTAACTAAAAATTTTTAAGAGGTATAAAATGAAAGAATCTATGTCTTATATAAGACAAAATATAAAAAATAAAGCAAAAATGATTTATTTTAGCAATCTTTTTCAGATTACTTCAATATTGTTTTTGTATGTTTTGATTTATTTTCCTGCAAATATGATAGCTTCAGGAATATCTGATTATATTGTAGAAGTTTTTCCTGTTTTAGGTAAAAATTTATACTTTTCTTTTGCTTTAACTTATTTTATTTCCTCAGTTTTTACTATTATAGGGACTCCTCTTTTATACGGAATTATTTTTAATATAAATAAAGTGGAACAGCTTGAAATTACTACTTATTCCAATTATTTTATCTGGCTTTCAAAACCAAAGTATATTTTTAAGTCTTTTTTGGTTCGTATAAATTATATTGTCAGATCAATACCGTTTGTGTTGATTGCTTTTTCTCCTGTTATTATAGGATTTATTTATCTTTTAATTTCAAATAATCCTGAACCGCATATAAAAAATCTTCTTACGGGAAATTATCTTATAGAACTTTTCAATGAATTAGCGGATATTTCTCAAAGCGGCAATATAGAAGCGATATATGATATAAATCCTGTTTTAATAAGAAATGTAGGTTATCAGTTTACCGTTCTTTTATTTTCTGTTGTTTTAAAGATTTTGCTTCTTTTAAGGTTTTTCCTTGTTGATTATATAATAGTAAAAAATCCTGATATGAAAATTTCAGCTGTTTTCAGAAATTCTAAACTTGCAATGAAGGGACATTACGGAGAATTTATAATTTTTATGCTGAGCTTCATTCCTGTTATTTTTATAACAAGTATTTTATGTAATTTCTTTTCTGTATTTATTTATGTATATATATTTGTTGCGACTGTTCTATTTGCTAATAAACTTATACAAAATTATTTCAGAAAAGATGAACCTATAGTAAAAACTGTTGACGAGGTGCAATTATGAACAAAATAACGAATGTGAAAATTTTTAACGGAGAAGATTTTATTCAAAAAGGTACCGTTGTTTTTGAAAACGGTAAAATAACTGACATTTTGGATATTGAAATATCTTCTGATGAAAATACTTTTGACGGAAAGGGTATGCTTTTGGCTCCGGGATTTATAGATATTCATATTCATGGCGGAGCAGGTCATGACGTTATGGATAAAAGCGTTGACGGGATTAAAGAAATCTGTAGTCATCTTGCAAAAAACGGAACTACTTCCTTTTTGGCTACTACTGTTACTTATGATCTTGATGAAACAAATGAAAGCTTAAAATGTGTCTTAAAAGCTAAGGAAGATAATATGGGAGCTGATATTATAGGAGTTCATCTTGAAGGACCTTTTTTGAATATTGAAAAAAAAGGGGCTCAAAACGGAAAATATATTATAAATCCTACTATAGATGCCTATGAAAAAATAACAAAAGACTGCAAAGATTTGGTAAAAAGAGTTACAATAGCTCCGGAACTTGATGGTTCTATGGAATTTATAAGATATCTTGCTGATAAGGGTGTTTGTGTAAGTATAGGACATACATGTGCAGATTTTGATACCTTTGAAGAAGGTATCAAAAACGGTGCAAATTTATGTACGCATCTTTTTAACGGGATGAATCCTTTTCATCATAGAAATCCCGGCGTTGTGGCTGCCGCTTTATATGATGACAAAGCAAATGTTGAAATGATATGCGATCTTATTCACCTTGACAAAAATACTATAAAAACAGTACATAAAATCAAAGGTGCGGAAAAATGCTGCCTTATTTCCGATGCTATGTGCGCTTCGGGACTTAAAGACGGACAATATGCTCTCGGAGGACTTGATGTTTATGTAAAAAACGGTAGTGCACGTCTTGAGGACGGAACTTTGGCAGGAAGTATAATAACTATGAAAGATGCTGTAAAAAATCTTATAACAAAATTAAAGCTTCCTGTAACAGACGTTTTAAATATGGCTTCATATAATCCGGCAAAAATAATCGGGGCTGATAAAATAAAAGGAAAAATAGCTAAAAATTATGACGCCGATTTTGTTCTTTTGGATGATAATTATGATGTTTGCAATGTCTTTGTAGGCGGAAGAAAAATATAATATAACTTATAAAAAACTCGCTGAATTTTCAGCGAGTTTTTTAATTGCTTAAATTAAGTAAGCAGATTTAAATTTAAATAAAAACTTTTATAACTTTAATAACAAATATCTGCTGTTTAAATAAAATTATAATTATTATAAAAATAAGGATGTACATTGCAGTAAAATCTTTTTTAATAATAATTAAATATATAAAAGCTTGACTTTCAATATAATTTGCTATATAATAATCAAGCATTTATTGTAAATAAGGCCCGTTGGTCAAGTGGTCAAGACGTAGCCCTCTCACGGCTGAATCAAGGGTTCGACTCCCTTACGGGTCACCAAACAGGAATAAACAATGTTTATTCCTGTTTTTTTATTTGAAAAATCAGCCGTATATCTATCCCTTTTTATTCCGAAAAACAAAAGTTTTTTGGAATAATTTTTTTGAAATTTTATAAAACTACCCGAATTAAAAGCATAAAAATGCCGAAAAAATAACGATTGTACTCAAACCTGCAATACGAGAATATAAAAAAATTAAAAACTTGAAATAACAATGAAAATTACTCAAAGCAAAAATATAAAATTTTAAAAATTACAGCGATAAAAATTCTTCGGGAAATAATTTCCGAAGAATTTTTTAAATCAGCGTATTTTTATATTTTTCTTTGCAGGATTGTCTATAAGACTTCCGTCTTTTTCAAATCTTGAGCCATGACAGGCGCAATCCCATGTATGTTCCGCTTTATTCCATTTCAATGCGCAACCTAAATGAGAACATCTTCTTGGAATTGGAGTCAGCATATTAATCATAGTTTCAAATCCGTTTATAAAAAGCTGTGGTTTTAATATACTTCTCTGAGGAGAAAATACCTCCTGAAATCTGTTTGTTTTTCCGCTTACCATATCCGAAAGTATCATTGCCGACACCATAGACGAAGTCATTCCCCACTTATTAAATCCCGACGCAACGTATAAATCAGGCGTATTTTTTGAATAATGCCCAATATACGGTATTTTATCTAAAGTAATACAATCCTGAGTCGCCCAATGATATACTTCTTTTTTATCGGGATAAAATCTTTTGGCAAAGTTACGAAGTTCATGCCAGTCTCCGCCTTTTTTTCCAGTACGATGAGAACCTCCTCCCACTAAAAGAAGATTTTCATAATTTCTAAACGACATTCCCTTATCATTTTCATCAACATACATTCCTTTTACATCAGGGCCGTTTTCAAGGGCAATAACATAAGACCTGTCCTGATACATTTTTATAAAATAACTTCCGTGTTTATTTATAAACGGAAAATGCGTTGCGATTATTATCTTTTTTGCAAGAATATTACCTTTGTCCGTAACAGCTTTATGATTATCTATATATTTCACAAAAGTATTTTCATATATTGTTAAATCAGATATTATATTTTTTATAAATTTCAAAGGATTAAACTGGTACTGTTTATCAAATCTTACAGCCCCTTCAACCTGAAACGGAAGCGAAAGCTCTTTTTCAAAATAACTTTTATAATTAAGCCTTTCCAAAGCTGCTATTTCTTTTTCTATCTTCTCTCTGTTATCCAAAGAATAAACAAAAGAACTTTTTTCTTCAAAATCACAATCAATACTTTCGCAAAGCTTTTTATATTTTCTTAATGCGGTTTCATTTGCAGTAAGATACATCTTTGCTTTTTCTTTTCCGTATTTTTTTAAAATATCACTGTATATAAGTCCATGCTGAGAAGTTATTTTTGCAGTTGTGTTTTTGGTTATTCCCCGAGATATTTTTCCCGCTTCGACAATAACGCAGTCTATTCCTTTTTGTTTTATAAAATATCCGCATAGTATTCCCGCCATACCTGCGCCTACAATTAAAACATCTGTTTTTATATCTTCTTTTAAGCTGTCAAAAGATTTTATTTCATTATTATCTATCCATATACTGCTCATAACCTAATCTCTCCAATATCGTTTACCGGAGGAAAACATTTTCTGTCCATACATACATAAAACGTGGTTTTATCATTTAAAGCTTTATAATTGCCGTCCTCTTTTTGTACTATAATATTTGCATCAATATTTTTTAATTTTGATAAGTTTTCATTATCCTTTAATACGCATACAATATCTGCCATAGGATATATATCATTTAACAATGCATATAAATAAAAACTGTAATTCATAGGACTTTCTTTTGCATAACGCGATATAAATTCAAGCTGATTTTCTGCTTTTAATTTTATATTTTCATCTTTTGTAATCTGATACAGTCTTACAAGATTATATGCCATAACCGAATTTCCGCTGGGAATTGCTCCGTCATAAGTTTCTTTAGGTTTTAATATAAGCTGTTCTCCGCTTTTTCCATATAAATAAAATCCAAAATCCTTTTCATCATAAAATTCCTCATAAACCTTTTCTGTTAATGCAATCGCTTTTTCAATAAATTTTTTATCCACTACGCAGTCATATAGACAGATCAAAGCATAAATATAAAAAGCATAATCGTCCAAAAAGCCTTTTGAAGCCTTTTGTGAAAAACCTGCATATAAATATTTTCCATTATACATATTTTCCTCTATAAAAGAAACGGCTTTTAAAGCTCTGTCTATATATTTTTCGGCTCCCGTATATTTATATAAAAATGCTAAAGCTGCAATCATAAGAGAATTCCATGAAGTAAGAATTTTTTTATCTTTATGAAGAGAAGTTCTTGAAAGTCTGTAATCATACAGCTTTTGAATCTCTTCTTTAAAGTTTTTATTAAGTTTACTGTTAAAAAGCAAATTCGGAATATTTTCCCCTTCAAAATTTCCTTCTTTTGTAATTCCAAAATAAGTGTTAAAATCTTTTCCTTTTTCTTCTCCCAAAACGTTTATAATTTCATTATAAGAAAAAACATAATATTTTCCCTCTATTCCTTCACTGTCCGCATCCTGAGCGCAGTAAAATCCGCCGAATTCATCCGACAATTCCCTTAAAACATAATCTGCTGTATTTTTTGCTATTTCCTTATATAAATCATTTTCGGTTATACTGTAAAGCTTTATATAAGCTATAATCAAAAGAGCATTATCATAAAGCATCTTTTCAAAATGAGGAACAAGAAAATATTTATCTGTAGAATATCTTGAAAAACCATATCCTATATGATCATATATGCCGCCTTTATACATCTGAGTAAGAGTTTTTTCCGCCATATACAAAAGGTCTTTATCTTTTGTATTTTGATAAAGCCTCATTAAAAACAAAAGATTATGAGGCGTAGGAAATTTAGGCGCATTGCCAAAACCTCCGTACACGCTGTCAAAAGAATGTTTAAATTGATTTTTTGCTTTTTCTATTAAAATTTCGTAATCTTCCGGCGGTATATCGGCATTATTTTTTAAATAATCTGTTATTTCTGCGGAAGACTTTATTATATTTTCTCTATTTTTGTTCCAATTTTTAATAATAGTATTTAAAAGTTCTTTAAATCCAATCATTCCGTAATGAGCTTCTTTGGGAAAATAAGTTCCTGCAAAAAACGGTTTCTGATCAAACGTCATAAAAATACTGGTAGGCCAGCCGCCGCTTCCCGTAAGAGCCTGACATACTCCCATATATATACTGTCGATATCAGGTCTTTCCTCTTTATCTACTTTAATGGAAACAAAATTTTTATTTAAAATTTCTGCGATTTCTTTATCTTCAAAACTTTCATGCGCCATAACATGACACCAATGACAGGTACTGTAGCCTATACTTAAAAAAACAGGCTTATCCTCTATTTTTGCTTTTTCAAAAGCCTCTTTGCACCAAGGATACCAATTTACCGGGTTTTCAGCATGTTGCAAAAGATATGGACTTGTTTCATCTTTTAATCTATTTTTCAAATATCTCACCTCTTTATTTAATATTTACTTTTTTCATATAGCTATGAAAAATAAATAATTTTTGCATCTTTTAATTTTTCTGATATTTCTTTTCTGAAAAATTCTTCTCCAATACTTCTTTGTATTTTACTGTAAGAATATTTCCCTCTTCCTCTGACAACCATAAGATTTTCATCATACAAATCGGAAACTGTAGGAAACGCCTCTTTATTGATAGCTCTGTGAACATAGCTGTAAGTCATAAATATTATTTCAATAAATAATTGTTTTTTTGCTTTTTCCGAAAGATTATCTCTTAAAAAATCAATAAGCTCTGAATAAAGCTTTTCCCAGTCCTTTGTAAAAATTACCGGCGCAATTAAAATACCTGTGGGATATCCCGCTTCGCACATCAGATTTACAGCATTTATTCTTTTTTGCAAAGGCGATGTCCCTATCTCATATTTTCTTATTATTTCTGAAGGATTCACACTCATTCTGAATATAATTTTTCTTTTATGATCAAGAGGCAAAAGAGATTTTACATCGTCAAATTTTGTAGGGAAAGTAAGTCTTCCGACACCTTCTTTGACAAAATTTTCAATAGTCCATACAAGATTTCCGGTTATCTTATTTTCAAGAATAAGGTCGCTGTTGCTGCCTATTTCATAAATAAAAGGAGTATCGTTCCTTTTTGAAAATTTAATAAGTTTATCAAGCATTTGTTCCCTGTTTACAAAAAGTCTCAAATAAGAACATTTATTATAGTTGCATACAAGATAACAATAAAGACACATAGCGCTGCATCCTGATGAGGTGTAAGGAACAAGAAAATCTGATATCTTTTTATTTTCTTTATAATTATGAGTTTTTCTTATGCCTATAATAAGATTTTTCTTCATATTTATAAATTCGCTGTTTTGTTTTTTCCGCATTTCATCAATGGCATTATGACTTTTTATCTCAAACCACGGAATATGTCCATATTTATTTTTTAAAGTTTTTCCCAAAGGATAATCAAGTATATCTTTCTCATAATAAACATTAGAAAAATCCATAATATTCACCTCAGATTTATTATTGGTAAATACATTAAAATTATAAAAAAAGACTGCTTGTACAAGCAGCCTTTTTATTATTTATTTTTTTGAGCCTTATAATAAGCATCGGCAATTTCAAGCAAAGCATCTGAACTGTAATTTTTTAATACCGGCATATAACTTTCAATAATAGATGACAAAGTATAGTTTCCTGAAAGAACTTTTCCTATAATTTCTTTGTATACAGAACTGTTTTTAAAATCGTTAAGAATATTTGCATTTTCAAGTTTTTGAGTCTGCGCTTTCAGTTTTGAAAGTTCATTATCATATTCCATCTGAGAAATTTTGCCTTCATTTAATTTTTTATCAAGCTCCAGCTTTTCAAGCGCAATTTGATTTTCAAATTTCTGCTGATCCTGTTTTGCCGCAAAAGCTCTTTCATTATATTTATTTTCCTTGTCCTGATTTTTTTCTTTGTTTTCCTGCTCTCTTTCATCAAGCTCGTATTCACGGTCTTTATTATATTGATCATTTATTTCAAAATCATATTTATAAGCTGTATCAACAAGATTTTGAGCTTTTTTATATTCTCCGTCGTCAAGAGCCTGCCGAATTTTTTGATTTAGTTCATTAATTTTGCTTTGCTTTTCTTTTTCTGAAGAAATAATATTATTTTGTAAATTAGCGTCAAGATTTGCTCTGGCTATTTCTCCATATCCTGAAGAAGGCATATCATATAATCCTTTTGCCAAACCCTGCTGAGCCAATTTTTCATTATTCCCTATTGCCGATAACCTTGCGTTTTGATATATTTTTGATTTTTGATCATTATATGTATCATCAAGAGAATCTATATCATCTTTTAATTTATTTACAGATTTATCAGTAGCCATATCAATAAAATTATTATAATTTTTTATGCTCTCTTCTTTCTGCATCTGTAAATCAGGTCTGTTAATATACTCAAGCGCTTCTTTTGCTGTTTCATCATAACGGTATTTTTCAAGACTTTGGTCTTCATCAATTTTTTGATTTCTGTATTCTAAAGCTTGCTTTACATCCTCTTTTGACCCACCGCCTTTAATAAGATAGTCTAAAATCTCCGCATAATCTTTATTTTTATCATATTCCATCTATATAACCTCTTTCAAATCATTTTCTTGCCCGCACTGTAATTTATAATTATTTTTTCTATCCCCAGATAATGCCCTAACTGATTGTTTCCTATCATTAGCTGAAAACATATATTATCAAACAGCTTTACTTTAGTGTTAACATTATACGGCATTTTATTTTCTGATGCCAAAATCGATATATCCTCTAAAACTTTGGATTTTTCGGTCTCATCAATATAATAAATATCCGCATAATACGGATTTTTAAAAGATAAAAATCCCACCTGAACATCGAAAATATTTTTTAAACAATCTACAGGCTGAAATTGCATCACGGGTGTTTTCCAATAAGCGTCAATTGCTTGTCCTCCATCGGAATAATTATTGTCCTTATACATTTTACAAAGCTTTTTATCATTTGTCAGAAAATATATATCATCGTTCATTATACCAATCTTTTTTATATTAAGTCCGGTAAAATAAAACCATTCATAACCCTTTGATGTAAAATATCTCCCGTCAGCCAAATAAACATTACCGTTAACGCATAAAAACAATTTATCGTCGCATACAAACATCTCGGCATTTTCAAGATTATTTTCATTTAAAAGCCGTCCGTTAATATTAACAGAAACATTTTTGACTATATATCTGCTGGAAACATCCGTACCTTGTATACACATTACTCCTTCTTTTGATAAATATAACGGTCTGCCGCCGAAATTAACAAAAGACTTATTAATAGCTCCCACACCTTCTATACCTTCGGCAATAGGGAAAAATACATTTCCATTTTCGTCCATATCAAAAGTACGTCTGTAATGAGTAGCGCTTGTATCATTATCGCTTTTTACAATTATCTGGCAGTTATCCCCTTTTACATACCCCATAATTTTTGTAGTATTGCTGCCAAGCTTTGTATATCCCGATGACGGAAAATATGTAGCGTCATAAAGCCCGCTTTGAAAATCCACATTTTCAAAATTTGAAAGACCTGAAAAAAATACTCTGCTGTCATTTTTACCTCCGAATATTCCGAAAGTATCGCATCTTTCAATATCAAGATAAACACTTCCGGTTCCGCAGTTAAAATCAATAATAACATTGTCAATTCCATCTGACGCTTTCTGCGGAGGGTCATAGAAAATTACCGTTCCGTTGTTTCCTATCATATATTCCGACGAAGACACTGTATTTCCGTTTACAGTAATCTTATTTATACTTGAAATAGCCTGAGCGTCCGTTTTGTAATTTACGCTTTCTCCGTCCGCAATAAAACTGTTTATTCTGTTGTCACTTACAAGATTGGGATATTCAAGTCTTGTCCCTCCGCCGCTTGGATTTCTTCCGATAAAAGTTGTGGGAGTATAAGCTATATCCCTTACTCTTTGTACTTGTTGACCATCATACTGCACATACCTGTTTCCGCCAAGAATATATAACTTATCTTCAAATACAAACCCTTTTGTATTATGATCCGTCATTTCGCTATACAAAAGTATTGGGGAATTATTTGAAAACTTATAAAGATTAGTCCCAATATGTAAAATAAGCTCATTGCCCAACGCTCTCGGATATACAAAAATACCGTTTGGATTTTTATCAAAAGTATATAAAACTTCATATCCCGGTCTTTTTACAAGATTGTTGTTTTTATCAAGATACATATTCTGACTATCCGGAGAATGGCTTAAATCCATCTCGTATTCCGAAGATGAAAAATCCACTCCTTTAAATTCAGTAAGTTTTACAGTATTTATTTTTTTTGTAAAGGATGAATATCTTGGAAACTTCATTTTTTCTTCCTTTCGTTTAATCTATTGAAAAAAGTCTTTGCAATCCTTTAAAATTATCAAAAAATCCTTTTTCCCTGCATAGATTTTCTATTTCACTATTAAATATGTTCATTAAATATGCAGATAATGCGCTGTCCTCAGTTTTTATACAGTCAGATGCAATTTTAAGAGGTAATAACATTTCGCATCTTCTGGGAATATCTATAACATCGTTATCGTTAATATCCCCTGGAAGCTTTGAAATATAACTATATACTATTTCATAAAACCCGTTTCCACTTTTACTATACATAACGTTTTCTACCATATAATAATCCGTATATATTTCCCCGTTAAATCTAACCCGTATAATTTTATAAAAATCGTCGGGAAGTCTTATACTGTAGCTCCCGTCTTCCAGCGTAAAGTTGAATTTTTTTACAGGGTTCATAATAGAACATATATATTCAAGAGCCGGATTTAAAAGATGCAAAAATTTATCCTTAAAATCTTCTTTTTTACGGTCTTCAAGAGCCTTTCCCCCGCTTGTTGCTCTGTCAATATGTCTTAAAAAAATATCGTAACACTCTTTTACTGTCATCTTTTACCTCCTTTATATCTTTATCCCTCCGCCCCGCCCTAATAACTTTTACTTTGCAAAATCCTTTGCTTTTTTATCAAAAATAACTTTTAATTCCTTAACGTCATCTTTTTCTCCCATATTTTTAAGCAAAAGATCAAGCAATTTTACTTTATCACATAGCTTAATTTCTACCTGATTACCCTGCTGTTTTATATGCGCAACAGCCGGTAATTTTTCTCTGTCTAAGGCATCTTCCCTTTTAAGGCATAAAATATTATAACCCTCTTCGTCCGTTATAATATCTGCAAAATCACATATATCTGCAAAAGCAATTTTATAAAGTGAATTTAAAATATTTTTTTTGCTTAAAGTCATTAAATATACTTTGCTTCCTCAAGAATATTTGCTATAGTTTCGGGAACTTCTACCTTCTGACCTCTTTTTATGTAATAAATATAACCATTCAATCCAACCGGAACTGTGGTATCTGAAGGATTTTTGCTGTCAAATGGAATTTTAATGGTAACTTTAGTCTCTTTATTTAGGATTTCTCCGAAATCCTCTGCCATTTTATCTATTTCTTTATCCGATAACTTTGTCATTTTCAATCTCCCTTTCTATACAGATGCTGCACATTCTACTCTCAATATACCAAGTTCATTTAATCTTTTTGCTGCAAATAATGCTTTCCATCCGGATGTAGACTTCTGCTTTAACGGTCCTCCCGCAACTTCAGCCGGAATAACAATCATTTCCGGTTTTACCGTTCCGTCAACATCAACTACGCCGAAAGCATCTCTTCCAACCATAATATTCTGGTGAACCGTAACAGAGTTGTCGCTGCCGCCTTCTACAGTACTTATATTAGTAGACTGCACTACTCTTACACCGGCTATTTTGCCTACTTCACCGTTCATAAGCTGAACAGTATTTGCATATTTTGAAATATCAACCCATTTTGAATCGTTCATTATATCATAAGCGCATTCAGGATCAATAACAAATACATAACATCCGTCACTCATAGGTTTTACATTAGCTTTTCTCAAAGTTCTTACAGCTTTTTGAATTTCAGTTACAGTAAGCTTATCGTCAGCAGTAATGGTAGCTCTGGTTTTGGAGTTTGCCACCTGAACGTTTGTTCCTTCTGAAAGTTCATTTCTTACAATAGTATCTATTGTAATTCCTGCCTGTTCGCCTAAAAGGGCAGCGGTTTCAGTTAAAACAGGATCAATTCCCATAAGATCAAGCTTGTCTGAAATTGTTACATAATCTCCATACTGTTTTACAGTGGTTTCAACTGCGCTTACAGATAAATCGGAACCTGCCGGAGCTACCCCCTCTGTAAGAGGCGTAGTTGCAAGAGGAAGCGAATTAAATTTTCTAAAATTAATTGTATCTCCGTTATTTTTCGGAATAGATCTTTGCTGTCCCAATTTTGTAAATACAAGCTCCGGTAAAAGTCTTGCAAGCAATGCCTTATCATAGAATTTTTTGTTTTCTGCTGTTAAAGTTGTTAAAGTTTGTACTGACATAAAATATCTCCTTTATTAAAATTTGTTTTTAAGCTCGCCTCTAAGAGCTTTTTTCATAAGTCTTTCAAAATCTCTTTCCGACATACTTTCAATATCCATATCGGTATTTCCGCTGTCAGAAGACAAAGAACCCGGAGAAGCAGCAAGATTTTTATTAAGACCTTCAAGAGCTTTTTCAAAAGCTCTGTTTTCAGCGCTTCCTACAATAGATAAAATATTATTGCTTATGTAGTGATCAAAAGCCTGCTCTAAAGAAACGTCATTATTGTTATAGTAATTAAAAATTTCTTTTTCCCCTTGAATAAAGAAATCTTTTTTGTCAGGATTATTAACAATAGCTTCTCTTTCTTTATAAAAGCTTTCTTTTTTCAAAACCGCTTTTAAAAAATCTTCAAATTCTTCCGGACTTTTTAAAGGATTTCCGTCCTTTTTTAAAATATTCTGTTTTAAAATAAAATTCTCTAAAGCTTTGTGCGTATCTTCCTTTAGCCTTTTACTAAAAGCTCTTGTGCTTTTAAGAGAATTTTCATCATTGCAGCCGGCGACACTGCTAAAATTATCAGCCGAAAAATTTTCTTCTTTCATTTTTTTGTCTCCTTTTATGTTTTTGTGCGAGGTTCGGCATAACCCGTTTATCAGCTCCTGACACAAAAATTTTATACTTAAACTAAAGTAATAAACAATCGCATTTTCCAACTGCTGAAATTAATTTATCTATATTAAAAAATTAATTTCAATGAACCAAAACAAAATTACATAGATTTTTTCTAATAAGTTAATACGTTATAATACCATTATTTTTCAGAATAAAAATTTATCTTTAAAACATAAAAGCGCCGCAATACGGCGCTTTTATGTATATGCAAAGTAATCTTTTAAACAAATTTATATCTCAAAAGAAAATCCTTTTAAATAAATCATAAAAAAAACAGTTTTGAAGGAATCTTTTATAAATAAAGTTCCTTCAAAACTGTTTTTTATTTCAAAGTATTTGAAACAAAGCTTTTCATTTCCTGTTTAGATTTTATGAAATGCGTCTGTTCAACGATTTGTTTTTGTTCTTCATCAGTTAAAGAACAAAACTTTTTCATAGCTTCAGGATTTTGTCCTAAAGCCATAGAAAGCCCCATAGGTATTTCTTTAAATTCCATTTTTATCACCCTTATTTATTATTGCCGCTTTTTATAATATTTTTCATATATGTATAATTTCTTTATAAATTTCTTCGCATCTTTCCCAGTCAATTATACTGAAAAATTTTTCAACATATTCGCTGCGTCTGTTTTGATATTTTAAATAATAAGCGTGTTCCCAAACATCTAAAGGAATAATAGGATACATATTTAAAGAAATAGGTGAATTTTGGTTAATTGAAGGAATTATTTTTAAACCTCCCATTTTATCACTTGCAAGAAAAGCATACCCGGAACCGAATTGATTTTCTGCAGTTTTTTGCATATTTTTCTTAAATTCATAAAAAGAACCAAAACATTTGTCAATGCTTTTTGCCAGTATTCCAATCGGAATATTGCATTCACAAGGCGGTTTTAAAATATCAAAATAAAGATTATGATTGCTTACTCCGCCGCCGTTTTTAATAATCTCGCATTGCAGAAAATTCGGAAGCATAAATCCATTTTTCAACAATTTTTCCAAAGTCCAGCTTTGAAACTGAGGATAATTTTCCAAAGCCTTGTTTAATTTATCCACATAATTTTTTAAATGCTTGTCATGATGTATTTCAACAGTCTTTTTATCAATTACATCTTCTAAAGCATCATAAGAATATTTTAAAGGATGCAGCTTGAAAGGAAACGTTTCATTATTCATAAATATTACCTCCGTAAATATCTTTTACAATATATGAAAAAAATTAACGAAGTATTCTTTATGACTTTAAATTTATTATACAAAAGACTGTTTTAATATAATAAAACAGTCTTTTATATCCCAATTATAAAGTATCTGCTGCATACATTCTTTCCAAAACTCCTTCATTGTCTGTTACCATACAAAAAAATTCCCAACCATATCTCTCATAAAACTCTGTATGATCAGTCACTAAATATACTTGTTTAAATCCCATAGCTCCTAAATCTTTTCTTACAAAGTTTAATATTTTTCCAGCTATTCCTTGTCCGCGATATTTTTCTTCAACAAACAAAGCGCATAAATTTGGTGTTAAATCTTTTCGGTCATGAAAATCATTATCAATAACTCCGGCTCCGGCTATAATTTTATCATCATTGTTTAAAACAATGTACCATTGCGGAATTTTATCTTTTTTTTCAATACATTCTTTTATACTGGCATAATACGTATTAAAACTGATACCCCACTTTTTTGAAAACCACAAAGCCGCTTTTTCAGCGAATTCAGGATTTGTGCATATTTTTTTTACTAACATTATTCTCACCATAAATTACTATTTTTATATACAATACTATAGCGGATATTTATAGCATTTTCAATCAAAATTTATATCATTGGAATAGGTTTATTTTTTATTTCAAAAAAGGTCGCCAAAAAGTTATCAAATATTAAGAAATATAGAGTAAATCTTTTAAAAATCAAAAAATCCTTTACAAACGACTTAAAAAAGCCAATTATAAAGGATTTTTGCTGGCGCGCCGGAGAAGATTCGAACTCCCGGCCTTCTGATCCGTAGTCAGACGCTCTATCCAGCTGAGCTACCGGCGCAAATATTTATTTCAAAAGCTTATATATGATATCATAAATTTTTAAAAATTACAAGTGTTTATTTTCATAGAACAATAGTATATAATAAATTTATATTTTTTACAATAGGAGCGTCGTTTAAAATGAACCAAATTATTATAACTTTATGTTTGGGATGTGCCTGCATTTATTTTATATATAACTGCATTAAAGGTGAAAATCCAAAAATCTTCAGAAATATTTGCATGATATGTGCTATGGTACTTGCAATTTTTTATCAATATCCTATAATTTCTGAAAATAATATTGTTAAAATAATTTTTATGATTTTAATAATTGCATTTTTGGCTGTAGGAGTTATTCTTACCTATAAACAAAACCACAAGTAATTATATATATAAAATTGTATATTTTTGTTATTGAAAAAGAAATTTTTACATTGTATAATTGTAATAATTTAATTAAATAAAGTTAGGGGCAACAAAAATGGCTGACAGAATAAAATTTGTTAAAACAGAAAATTTAAAACAAAAACCTGTAGACGAACATAAACTTGGCTTTGGAAGCATTTTTACAGATTATATGTTTTTAATGGATTACGATGAAGGGATAGGATGGCATGATCCGAGAATAGTCCCCTACGGACCTATTGAACTTGACCCTGCGGCTGCTTGTCTTCATTATGCTCAGGAAGTATTTGAAGGTTTAAAGGCATATCGTGCCGCTGACGGAAGAATCCTGCTATTCAGGCCTTGGGAAAACTTTAAAAGACTTAATAATTCAAACGAAAGGCTTTGTATTCCCAAAATAGACGAAGAATTAGCCCTTGAAGGACTTATTAAACTTGTAGATATCGAAAAAGACTGGATTCCTCATGTTGAAAACGCCTCTCTTTACATAAGACCTTTTATTATTGCAACAGAAGCAAAATTAGGCGTTAAAGCGTCTTCAAAATATATTTATATGGTAATTCTTTCTCCCTCCGGTCCATATTATCCTGAAGGACTTGACCCGGTAAAAATTTATGTTGAAGATAAATATGTACGCTCCGTAAAAGGAGGAACAGGCTTTGTAAAAACTGGAGGAAACTATGCTTCGTCTCTTATAGCTCAGGAAGAAGCTCACCAGCAAAATTATTCTCAGGTTCTTTGGCTTGACGGTGTGGAAAGAAAATATATTGAAGAAGTAGGAGCAATGAATATCTTCTTTGTTCTCGACGGCGAAGTAGTCACCCCCTCTCTTTGCGGAAGTATTTTACCCGGTATAACAAGAAAATCAGTAATAGAACTTCTTGAAAGCTGGAATATAAAAGTATCGGAAAGAAGAATTACAATAGACGAAATTGAAAAAGCTTACGACGACGGCAAACTTCTAGAAGTATTCGGAAGCGGAACTGCTGCGGTTATTTCTCCTGTAGGAACCTTAAAATATGAAGATAAAGTTATGGAAATCGGCGGCGGAAAAATAGGCCAGTTGAGCCAGAAGCTTTACGATAATTTAACAGGTATCCAGTGGGGAACTGTCGAAGATAAGTTCGGCTGGACAATTGAAGTAAAATAATATTTAAATATAAAAACAAACCCGGTTGACTTCTTTAATAGTTTTAAAAAAGTCAACCGGGTTTATTTTTCTTTCATTTTTTATTTATGTTGTATCAGTACATCACATATACTTCCGGGTGCAGGACTTTCTATTAATCCCTTTTTCTGCCCGTAAAGAACAATATATTCATAAAATCCAAAAAACAATCCTTGAATCATTCTGTCCGCATCTTCAGATAAATGTTTAGGAAATAACTTTTTATATTTATCTGCAAAATTATTAACAATTTCAGAATATTCCGGCATAAGTTCAGACATATATTTTATAACTAAACTATCAAGTTGGTTTTTTTGATCCTTTGTAAACGCAGGTATAGTCAATAGCAATTCACCATTTTCGTTTCTGATAATATATCCTTCGCAGATTGCTTTCGCCGCTGAATATTCATCGTCTGTTTTTTTCTTTAAAAGAATATCTTCACATACATTAATGTAATCATCAGGCATCATTTTTCTGAATATAAAATCTGCAAATTTATAAGTATAATGAGAAAACGTACCACGGCTTTCAAGATTTCTGCTGCTTTGAATTCCTATGCCTGCTCTATGGTGCGTACCGCTTTCCATTGAAGCAATATAACGCCATTTATATCCATCATAATTTGGTTTTATTTCCGGATATTTCAAATCGCAAAAATGACGGGAAAGGTAATCAAAAGCCATAACCCCGTAAAGATAAAAAAGCTCAGTTTGGTTTTTTTCGGCTTTATAAAAACTAATTTTATCAGCCTCTTTCGCCAATTTTTTTAATGCTTCAATAAGCTTATCAGCAATAGGCGATAATTCTTTTTCAATATTCTTTTCACAATAAATGGAATAATCATCTGTCCAAATAATAAAATCTGTTTTATATTTTCCTTTTTGTAATTTTATAACTGCATTTCGATTCACAAGATTTTCTAACCGTTCTTCCACATAGTATGCCGGTATACCGCAAAGCTTTGCCAATTCCTGTACTGATTTTGCTTCCTCATAACAATAATATAATATGTTTTGTGAAATTAGATCATTAATATATACATTTGGAAAAGGTATATTACAAAATCCGTAATTTCCGCTGCCGTAAATATCTATATTCATCTTTACAGGTCTTAATATTGTTTCGTTCATACTTTCATACTCCTTTTTTATTTTTTTGCGTGCTTCGGAAAGCCGCCATGCAACTGTACCTTCAGAGGTTTGCATTTTTTCGGAAATTTCCTTAATTGAAAGGCCATCATAATAATAAAAAATAATTGTATCGCGATAAATTTCAGAAAGCATAGCGATTTTTATCCGTAGAAAATCATACAGTTCTTCGTTTGCAATATGGTTTAAAAATTCATCGTCATACTTTATATCATCAAGTATATCATAAGAATATTCAGCACGACGCTTTCCCATATTACGCCTGAAAACCTTTAATACGTTGTTTGCAATTCCCCAAAGCCAAGGTTCAAATTTATTTTCATTCCTAAGCTTAGGCAACTCTTTTACTGCAGTAAATAGTATTTCCTGAGAAAGCTCGTCAGCTTCCTCATAAGAATAAGTATGATTTATGGCAAAGCCATAAACTTTTTCCACATAATCTTCTATAATAATCAAGTCCATTATATTTATTACCTGCCTTTCAACTATAAAGTGCCTGTTTTTCTTATTTTATTGGGTATCTATAATAACTTTTTTATTTTATAAGTACGTTTTCTAAAATCTTGACAAAAGATATCCTGATGTTTATACTAAAATGTGATTGTAATTTAAGTTTTTCGGAGGATAAAATGATTTTTTCTTCATATAAATTTATATTTTTGTTTTTCCCAATAGTCATTGCGGGATTTGTGCTGCTGCGCAAATTCTGTGACATAAAATTTTGCAAAATATGGCTTGTTATAGCGTCTGTTTTTTTCTATGCTCAGGGAAATATATTATTCCTCCCTCTTTTGGCAGGCACGGTTATTTTTAATTATATAATTATTTACTTTATAAACAAAGATGAAAAACGCGGTTTCAAAGCAAAGCTTTTTCTTACCCTTGGAATTATAGAAAATCTGGGACTTTTATTTTACTTTAAATATACAAATTTCTTTTTATATAATGTAAATATGATCTTAGGTACGGATTATATATTAAAAAATATAATTCTTCCTATAGGAATATCTTTTTATACCTTTCAAATTTTAGCTTATGTTATCGACGTATATAGAAAAGAAAGCGAAAAAAGCTCTTTGCTTGACTTTTTTGTTTTTATAACCTTTTTCCCTCAGCTTATTGTCGGTCCCATTATACGCCATGATCAAATGGCAGACCAGCTTAAAAGCGAAAGCTTTAAAAGGTTTGATAAAAAAAATATAATGCTTGGAATACTCCTTTTTTCCATAGGATGCGCAAAAAAAATTCTTATTGCCGATCCTCTGATTACTCACGCCCAAGAATTTTATAATATTATGGGAACAGGAAATTTCTTTGAAAGCTGGGGAGGCGTAATTTCTTATACCTTTGCATATTATTTTGACTTTTCAGGATATATAGATATGGCTTTGGGCCTCGGTCTTTTTTTCAATATAAGACTTCCTCAAAACTTCAATTCCCCTTATAAAGCACGTAACTTTGCTGATTTTTGGCGAAGATGGAATATGACCGTTACTCAGTTTTTCAACGATTATGTATTCAGAAATATTTTTAAATTTGGCGACAGAATTCCAAAACTTATTCTTGCAACGATTATAACCTTTATAGTGTCGGGTGTATGGCACGGAGCAGGATGGCACTATATTTTCTGGGGTGTTGCCAACGGAATTTTGGTATGCATAGCAAACATCATGACCTTAAAAGATAAAAAGCTTCCCTTTTTTCCAGCATGGTGCCTTACTTTCTTTTTTGTTCTTCTCACAAGGGTACTGTTTGACAGCAATAATATGACTCAGGCAGTTTCTGTTTATAAAAGCCTTTTTGATATCGGTCCTCTCTTTACCGATACCGCTTCATTTATTTCGCAAGGTATAGCATATTTTAAAGATAATATTTTTATAACAATTATAACTATAATCGGTGCAGCAATCTGCTTTTTTACTCCCAACACTTCGGAAATTGCGGATAATTACAAGCCTAAATGGTATCATCCCGTTTACTGCGGAATTTTAATGACAACGTCGCTGTTTTTTATGGGAACTGTTTCAAACTTCTTGTATTTTCAGTTTTAAGAGAAAGGACGGATAAATATGAAATTAAAACGATGGCTTAGTATCTTTTTCATTACATTAATTATTTGTACCGCGCTTTTCGCCGGATTTAACGCCCTTATCGATCCTTTCGGAATTTTTGGGGATAAGCTTTATAACAACTATTCTTATAATATGACACAAAATCCAAGAATATCTAAAATAAATTATCTCGACAAAAACTATCAAAACTATGATTCCTATATTATAGGCTGTTCAAAAACCAGTTCTTTTCCAAAAACTTCTCTTGATAAATATTATAACGCAAAATTTTACAATATGATAATGTACGGCGGAGACCTTTACGATATTGAAATGACTGCAAAATATATAATAGAAAATTATACTGCCAAAAATATTATTGTAAACATAGGTCTTTCCGAGCTTACAAAATATAATTACGGTGAAGAAGATGTTAAAGAAACTCTTCACGCAAAAGTTATGGGAAGTTCAGAATTGTTTTTTTACGGCAAATATCTTTTGTCAAATCCAAGCTACGCCTTTGACAAAATAACCGCTCTTTCAAAAAAAACATATCTTCCCGATGAAAATACCGTATTTGTTCCCGAAACGGGGGCTTACGACAAATCTGTCAGAGATGTAGACCCTATCGGAGATTTGGATTCTTACCTTGAAAAATATCCTGTTTTTAATGAACCTCTCCCCCATTTTGAAAATCTTGAATTTGTTGATGAATGTTTAAACTCAATAAAAAATATAAAAAAAATATGTTCCGACAACAACATAAATTTTACAATGGTTATATCTCCGATGTATTATACCGAGCTTGATATGTATTATAACGAAGATGTGAAAAGGTTTTTTAAAGAGCTTGCGAAAATTACTCCCTACTGGGATTTTTCGGGATATCATTCAATAAGCTATGATCCACGGTATTTTTACGACCGTGAACATTTCAGAAACTGCGTAGGAGAAATGCTCCTTGCCAAAATGTTTAATGATACCGATGTTTATTTTCCAAATGATTTCGGAGTTTTTGTGGATACTTCAAATGTCCAAAATCATATAGAAAATTATAAACGACCTTATGTAAAACCCGACATTGAAAAAAATCTCCCCGTACTTTTATATCATAATATTGCACCTTCGTCCGAAAATGATGTTACAATTTCCGCCGATGTTTTTGAAAACCATATAAAAACCATGAAAGACCACGGATATACGGCGGTTACTTTCAATGATATAATAAATTATACAAAAAAAGGCACGCCTTTGCCGGAAAAACCTGTTATAATAACCTTTGACGACGGATATAAAAGTAACCTTGACATTGCGGGGCCTATACTTGAAAAATATAATATGTGCGCCGCAATCAACATTATAGGCGTTTCCGTCGGAAAAGATACCTATAAAGATACCGGCAAAGCTATGTTCCCTCACTTTTCATTTGACGACGTAAGGCCTTATGTTGAAAAAGGTATATTTGAGATTCAAAGCCACAGCTTTGATATGCATAATTCATACGGAATTGACAAAGATTTCAGAAACGGCGTTTATGAAAAAACAGGTGAAAGCGAAGAAGATTATATAAAAGCTTTTAAGGAAGATTTCCAAAAATCAAAAAACGATATAGAAAAAAATCTTAATACAAAAGTTACTGTATATTCTTATCCTTTTGGAAAAGAAACTCTTCTTTCGGAAGTACTTCTCTCCGAAATGGATATAGATATAACCCTTGACGGCGACGCAGGAAAAAATACGATTGTAAAAGGAATTGCTCAAAGCCTCAGACTTTTAAAACGATGCGAACCATCTGAAACAACTACAGCGTCACAGCTGATAAATTTACTTACAAAAGGAGAATAAATATGGACTGCAAAGAAAAAATAATGGAATTTTTTATAAGCAAAAACAAAGCGGAAAATTTAAAATATGATACTGACCTTTTCAAAGGAGGATTTATAAATTCTCTTTTTGCATTGGAAATGGTGGTATATCTAGAAAAAACCTTTAAAATCAAAATAAAGAATAAGGATATAACCGAACAAAACTTCAAAACTATTGACAATATTGCAAAAGTAGTTATGTCTTATATAGGTGAATAATATGTCAAAAAAAATAAAATGTCTTGTATGGGATCTTGATAATACCTTATGGAACGGCACTCTTCTTGAAAACGACGACGTAGAATTAAAAGACGGCGTAAAAGATATAATAAAAGAACTTGACAGACGAGGAATATTATTATCCGTTGCAAGCAAAAATGAATACGATCACGCTTTTAAAAAACTTGAAAGCTTTGGAATTTCCGAATATTTTATATATCCTCAGATTTGCTGGAATAATAAGTCAAAATCCATAAAAGCTATAGCCGACGCTCTTAATATCGGAATAGATACCTTTGCTTTTATTGATGACCAGCCCTCTGAACTTGAAGAAGTAAAATTTGCACTTCCCGAGGTTTTAGCCTTAAATGCAGATGAATATAAAAATATTCTTGATATGGAGCGATTTACTCCAAAATACATTACAGAAGATTCAAAACTTAGAAGACAAATGTATATAGATGATTTACAGCGTAAAGCAACCGAACAAAGCTTTGAAGGTCCAAACGAAGAATTTTTAAAAACTCTTGATATGACCCTTACAATTTCCCCCGTCAAAAAAGGCGACTTGGAGCGTGTGGAAGAGCTTACCGTCAGAACAAATCAGTTAAATTCAACGGGAACTACCTATAGCTTTGAACAGCTTGAAAGTTTTATTGATTCTGAAAATCATATATTTCTTATAACTTCTCTGAAAGATAAATTCGGAAGTTATGGAAAAATGGGACTTATTCTTTTAGAGGAAACGGAAAACACAATAGAAATAAAAATGCTTTTAATGTCTTGCCGTGTAATGACAAAAGGTATAGGCTCCGCCCTTTTGATTTACATAGCAAATCTGGCGGCGGAAAAAGGCAAAAAACTTATTGCCGACTTTGTAGATACAGGAAAAAACCGTATTATGTATATAACCTACAAGCTTATGGGCTTTGAAGAGATTGAAACTTATGACGATAAGAGCATCTTATCCTATAACGGAGGAAAAAAAGATTTTCCCGATTATTTAAAAATAATAGCTGAATGATTAAAACCTGTTATTCATAAAGAATGAAACTCCTACTGTTTATTCGTAGGAGTTTTTTCCTGTCATTTAGAAGGAACTTTTTTTGCTGTCATCCAGATGGAGTGTAACGCCCGAAGAATCTCCCATATTGTAATTCTGAAAAGCAAAGCCCTGAAGAATCTCTTATACAACCAAAAGAGATTCTTCACTGCCGTTGGAAACAATACAGTTCACATTCGAAATAGCATAATAGATGCCCAAAGCGACATTCCTTTTGTAATTCAGAAAAAGCATAGCGACTGAAATAATCTCTTGCAAATACTCTGTCATACTGATGGGTTTATACCCCGAAGAATTTCACAACAGTCAAAGTCAAAATTTCTAATCATTCATGACGTTTTATTTCTTATATATGATATTATACTTCTATATTTTTAATCCCATAATCTAAAACAATATTTACAATTTCGTTACAGGATCTATATGTTTTAAATGCAATACTACTGCCTTTAACATTTAAATATCAACAAATAATTCGTCAAAAGAAACATCTAAAATTTCTTTAAGTAATTTTAATTCATACGCATAAATATGACGCTGACCAACTTCAATTTTTGCAAGTGCGGAACGAGTAATATCACAACCGTTAATTTGTAGCTTTGCAGCAAGCTGTTCTTGCGTCAACTTTTTCTTTATTCTTATTCTATGGATGTTTTCACCTAATCTTTTTTCATATTCAAAATTCATAAAGCCGCTCCAATTTAGCACTTAAATCAGTGCAAAAGCTATTGACTTTATTATATGTAAACGCTATAATGATATTGCACTTATATAAGTGCAATATCATTATATTTTTGAATAATTTTCTATTATTCTATTTTACCATTCTTTTGTTCAAAATTTCTGATATATTCTGCTATCAAAAATCTTATTTGTCCATTAATTGATCTACCCTCATAACTTGCAATATAAGAAAGTTTCCTATGCATTTCACTCTCTACAAATATTCCAAAATGTTTTCTGTTTTTGTTATTCATATTTTCTCCCCTTTAAGTACAATACATACTTATTTTTTACTTGATTATATAACTAATATATGTTAGAATAATAAAAACATACTTAAATTAAGTATATAAAATTTTGAGGTGTTATATATGAACAATGATATAAACGAATCTTTATTATACCGTGACGTAGGTAAAATAATACTTCACAGTATAAAAAGTTTAGATATAAATTATGAACAGATAGCAAAAATAAATAGTGTAGTAATTATTAACGAAATACAAAAGATTGTTACTAATACAATGCTTGATGATTTTGAAAAAATAGAGGAAATTATAAATATACTTGAAAAGTATGGTATAGATGCAGGTTCTTGTCACGATTTCGGCTAAAAAATAAACTATACTAACTTCAATTAAAAAAATGCAAAAAGATTCTGAATCGTTAGGCGAAGAATTTTTTCATAATATCATCTATCATTGTCGAGAATAAAAGCACAAATAATCTCCTCCTGACTAGTATTCAGAATAAGTGTAACACTGAAGAATTTCTTTCAAATACCCTGTCATTACAATCAAAGCTCAAAGCGAAAAATCTAATCACAAAAAAAGCCAAGATAATATCTTGGCTTTTTTATACATTATTTATAATTATTTAACTATCATGCTCTCTCCAGTCATTTCTTCTGGTTGTTTTATTCCCATAAGTTCAAGCATAGTAGGAGCGATATCAGCAAGTCTTCCCCCGTCTTTCAACTTACAGTCATGACCAACAACAACAAAAGGAACAGGAAATGTGGTATGAGGAGTAAAAGAATTTCCGTTTTCATCAATCATTTTTTCAGCATTACCGTGATCCGCCGTAATTATAGCTTTTCCGCCCATTTTTAAAACAGCATCAACTGTTCTTCCCACACAGGTATCAACAGCCTCAACAGCTTTTACGGCCGCCTCATATATACCTGTGTGGCCAACCATATCGCAGTTTGCATAATTTAAAACAATTGCGTCATATTTTCCGCTTTCAATTCTTTCAACAACTGCGTCACAAACCTCATAAGCACTCATTTCAGGTTTTAAATCAAATGTAGCGACATCAGGAGATTTTATCAAAACTCTGTCTTCACCTTCAAAGGTTTTTTCTTCACCGCCGTTAAAGAAAAATGTAACATGAGCATATTTTTGAGTTTCGGCAATTCTAAGCTGAGTTTTATTGTTTTTACTCAAAACCTCACCGAAAGTATTTTTAAGTTCGGTCGGCTTAAATGCAACTTCTACATTAGGCATAGTAGCGTCATACTGTGTCATACAAACATAATAAAGCTTCATAAATCCTTTTTTTCTTTCAAAACCGTCAAAAGCTTCATCGACAAAAGTTCTTGTTATCTGTCTTGCTCTGTCGGGTCTGAAATTAAAGAATATAACGCTATCATTTTGTTTTATCATACCGTTTTCATCACAAACTACAGGAAGTACAAATTCATCTGTTACGCCGTTGTCATAAGAATCGGAAACGGCTTTAACAGGATCGGAATTTTTTATGCCTTCGCCGTAAACCATAGCGGCATAAGCTTTTTCAACTCTATCCCATGCAAAATCCCTATCCATCGCATAATATCTGCCGCAGATTGTAGCAATACTTCCTGCACCTGCTTTTTCAAGATGTTTTTTCAAATCTTCAACAAAGCCTTTTCCTGAAGTAGTGGATACGTCTCGACCGTCTAAAAGTGCATGAACATAAATTTTTTCAACGCCTTTTTTTACCGCCATATCGATAAGTCCGAATAAATGATCTATATGACTGTGTACGCCGCCGTTTGATAAAAGACCGATAAAATGAAGAGCGGAATTATTTTTCTTTACATTGTCTACAGCGCCGCAAAAAGCCTCGTTTTCAAAAATTTTTCCTTCTTCTATCTCTTTTGAAATTCTTACAAGCTCCTGATAAACAACTCTTCCAGCACCGATGTTTGTATGTCCGACTTCAGAATTTCCCATTTGACCGTCCGGAAGTCCAACGTCAAGTCCTGACGCGCCTATATAAGTCATCGGATTTTCGGAAAACAATCTGTCAAGATTAGGAGTATTTGCGCCGTAAACAGCATTGCCCTTATGATCTTCATTTTTTCCGAAACCGTCCATAATTATTAAAGCTACGGGTTTTTTCATAGTATAACTCCTTAATATAAAATTATTTGCATGCTGCTTTTACTATTGTTGCAAAATCAGCAGCTTTTAATGAAGCCCCGCCTATAAGTCCGCCGTCAACATTAACTTTTGAAAGAAGTTCATCGCAGTTTCCAGCATTCATAGAACCGCCGTACTGAATTGTAATTTTTTCAGCGGCGCTTTCCCCATATACCTCTTTTATTGTATTTCTTATTACCCCGTTAACTTCATCAGCTTGATCTGAAGTAGCGGTTTTACCAGTTCCGATAGCCCATACCGGTTCATAAGCAATAATTACATTTTCAAGATCTTTTTCACTTACTCCCAAAAGAGCAATCTTTGTCTGCATTGCAACAAGCTCGTTTGTAATTGTATTTTCTCTGTCTTTAAGAGTTTCTCCAACACATAAAATAGGTTTCAAACCATTAGCAAGAGCGGCAAGAACCTTTTTATTAACGGTTTCATCTGTCTCACCGAAATACTGTCTTCTTTCGCTGTGACCCAAAACAACATATTCAGCTCCCACTGCTTTCAACATATCTGCTGAAATTTCTCCGGTAAAAGCTCCGCTTTTTTCAAAATGCATGTTTTCAGCGCCTACCTTAATATTGGAACCTTGGCATGCTTTAACGGCAGCGTCAATGCAAACAAATGGCACACATACAACAACACCGCAGTCGGCGTCTTTTACAAGGGGTTTTATTTCATTAATTAATTCTACCGCTTCTAAAGGAGTTTTATTCATTTTCCAGTTACCTGCTATAACTGCTTTTCTTACTTCTTTTTTCATTATTTTAAATCCTTTCAAAAATTTTATTTTTATAAAAAGCAATTTTATGTCCGAAGATTTTATTTCTTCGGACATAAATAAAATTTATTTATCGTTTAATGCTGCAATACCGGGAAGCTCAATACCTTCAAGAAATTCAAGAGAAGCTCCTCCACCTGTAGAAATATGAGTCATCTTATCTCCGAAACCAAGCTTAGTAACAGCAGCTGCGGAATCTCCTCCGCCGATAATAGTAATTGCTCCGCTTTCAGCCATAGCAGTTGCAACACTTAAAGTTCCTTCTGCAAAAGTCGGAAATTCAAATACTCCCATAGGTCCGTTCCAAACAACAGTTTTTGCATTTTTAACAACTTCAGCAAAGACTTCTCTTGATTTAGGTCCTATATCCATACCTTCCATATCGTCGGGAATATTCATGGTTTCAACAATTTTAGTTTCTGTATCATTTGAAAAATCCTTGCCGCAAAGAGTATCTATCGGAAGATATAACTTTACTCCCTTAGCCTCAGCTTTTGCCATAAGTTCTTTTGCAAGTTCTACTTTATCAGCTTCAAAAAGAGATTTTCCGATTTTTCCGCCTTTAGCGCCGATAAATGTATAAGCCATACCGCCGCCTATAATAATTGAATCAACTTTTTCAATAAGATTATTGATAACTCCTATTTTATCGGAAACCTTAGCGCCGCCCAAAATAGCAACAAAAGGTCTTTCAGGATTTGACAATGCCTTACCCATTATTTCAATTTCTTTCTGGATAAGATAACCACATACAGCAGGAATATATGAAGCAATACCCGTAGTGGAACAGTGAGCTCTGTGAGCAGTTCCGAAAGCATCGTTTACAAAGATATCTGCCATTGATGCAAGCTCTTTTGAAAAAGCAGGATCATTTTTTGTTTCTTCTTTATGAAAACGAACGTTTTCAAGAAGCATAATATCCCCGTCTTTCAATTCTGAAGCAAGCTTTTTAGCGTCATCTCCTATAACGTCTTTAGCCATTTTAACTTCACAGTTCAAAAGCTCTGAAAGTCTTTTTGCAACAGGAGCAAGAGAATACTTAGGATTTACTTCTCCCTTAGGTCTTCCAAGATGAGAAGCAAGAATGATTTTTGCATCATGGTCTTTAAGATATTTGATAGTCTTTAAAGCGCCTTTGATTCTGTTATCATTTGTAATGTTTCCGTTTTCGTCAAGT
>CAKTDK010000001.1 GCA_934541205.1 uncultured Eubacteriales bacterium | reverse complement strand
ACGTGGAAATATGACAAAACCCAGCACTGGCAGGAATGCTCCTGCGGTGAAAAGCTGAATGTGGCAAACCATACCTACGGCGATTGGAAAGTAACCAAAGAGGCCACCGAGACTGAAGCGGGTTCCAGAGAGCGCGGCTGTGCGGTCTGTGAATATGTGCAGGTTGAAATCATCCCGGAGATCGGGCATGAGCACGGCATCCATGATGAAACGTGGAAATATGACAAAACCCAGCACTGGCAGGAATGCTCCTGCGGTGAAAAGCTGAATGTGGCAAACCATACCTATGGCGAGTGGAGCGTAACCAAAGAAGCCACTGAAACGGAAACAGGATCCAAGGAACGCACCTGTACGGTCTGTGCATATGTGCAGACTGAAGCCATCCCTGCAGCGGGAACCGGAGAGCCAACCGATTCGACTGATCCGACCGATTCATCCGATTCGCAGGGTCAGCAGGATCCTTCCGGCGACACCGGCAGCCCCCAGACCGGGGACAGCAGCAACATGATGCTGTGGATCAGCCTGATGCTGGCCTCCTGCGGCGGCGTGCTGGGAATGCTGCTTTACAGGCGGAAAAAGGCGGCGGCCGGGAAATAGCCCGTCTGCCTGAAACCAAACGGAAAAGCCGGCGGGAAGCGGCGGACGGAAACGGGACTATGTGTCCTGGCCGCCCTTCCCCGGCTGGACCGGAAAGAAACGGAGGCGACTTATGAAAAAACTGTTTGCGGCGCTGCTGACGCTCTGTATGGTGTTTGGGATGGCCGTCCCGGCCTTTGCGGCCGGAGATCCCCTTACCATCCGCTTTTACTACGGCGGCGCGGACTACGGCAGATATAAGGAAGGCTGGATTGACGTCGGCAATATTGATACCGGCGCCGGCCGGTTCTATGCGGCAATAAACTTCGGGGATGAGGAAATTGGAGGGGACATCAATCCTGCGGACAAAAGCATCACCGGCAGCCATGACCTCATCGGTTCAGCGTGGCTGTATTATGATGTGGAGGTTGCGGACAGCTCCAGCTTCTCCGTTGCGCTCCCCAAGGGTCCGAGCTACCACTACCCCGGCAGCGAATACAGCCCGCCCGAGACCACCGAGTTTGCCGCATGGGTGGTGAGCGACGGAAACGGCGGGTATAAGGAGCTGGATGGTTCCGTCACGGCGGAGGATGTTCAGAACGCAATCGTGACGGACGAGGAAGGAAAAAGAGTCGCCGTGATCAAGGCGGCTTTTCCGGCGGTTGTCATAGACAAAAACGCGCTGACCTATGAAGAGACCGGACATCCGAAATATGCCGTCATCCTGCGAGCCAATGGCGGAACCTTTGCGGAGGATGGCAGCGACCATTTGTATGTGTGCCCGCAGTCGCTGGAATATTCCGCTCTGAACGACTTTTTCGTGGAGGCATCCTGTCCTAAGCCGTCAAACGGCGATATGGTGTTCGCCGGCTGGTACAAGGACGAGGCCTGCACCGACGGGCCGGTCACCTATCTGAACATTAACGATGATTTGAAGGAAGAACCCGCCTATGTCGCGCCCTATGTGCCGATGGATTTGTACGCAAGGTGGGAGCCGGCCGGCTTTGTGCCGGGCAATACCTCCACGCCGGCGGATGAGCCGGGCGGGCCTTCGGAAAACAATACCCCCGCCCCTTCGGACAACAGTGCCCCCGTCCCTTCGGACGAGGGAAACAGCAACCTCCCGTTTGCCATCGGCGCGATTGCCGCCATTCTGCTTTTGGGCCTGCTGACTCTGCTGTTCCTGCTGTGGAAGGGACCCGTTACCCTGAGCTTTTACTACGGCGGCGCGGACTACGGCAGTTACAGGGACGGCCTGGTGAATTTGGGCCGTGTGGATACAAAGGCCGGCAAGCTCCAGGCGGTTTACCGCTACCTTGACCCCGAGACAAAAATGTGGAAAACACTGGTCGGGACGATCAATCCGGAGGATAAGAGCATTGACAACGATGACCCGCGGCTCCTGAAGGGCAAGCTCTATTACAACAGGAAGCCGTTTCTCAGGCTTAAGTTTTCTGTCCCCCTGCCGGATGGTGTGGACTATCACTTCCCTGGCGGCGAGGGCGCCGAGCCGGTCACCGTAAGCTTTGCCGCATGGATGTTAAAGGACGGAAACGGCGGCTACAAGGCCCTGGAAGATCCCGTCACATCCAAAGCGGTAAAGCCTGCCGTGGAGACGGAGAAAGTCAAGCGGCGTAAGGTTCTCATCACGGCGGCGTTCCGTTCGGAAATGGCAGATGAGTATGCCCTGAATGACGAGAACGGGAATCCCCGGTACGCCGTCAGGCTGCATGCCAACGGCGGGGCTTTTGAAGCGGACGGGACCGATCTGCTGTATATGAAGCCGCGGTCGCTGGAATTTGCAGACCAGGAGCTTTTCTATGTGGAGGCTACCTGCCTGAAACCGACGAGCAGCGGCAAGGTATTCACCGGCTGGTACAGGGATAAAGCCTGCACCGCCGGCCCGGTAACAGGGCTTAAAATCCTTGAAGAGCTGAAAGAGCGTCCCGTCAGGGAAGCGCCCTATGCGCCGATGGATCTCTACGCCAAATGGGAGACGCAGGAAAGCTGAAAACGCAGAAGGGATATCCCTTCTTTATGCTTTGGTATTCACCAAAGCATAAAGAACTTTAACTGCGGCAAAGAAGGTTATTCGTTCCGCCCTGGCTGCCTGAACCGACGCACCGGGGAACGGATGGCATAGAAATATAGAGAAAAAGGCGGTGATACCCTAAAGAGAATCATCAAACCGTTTATTCACATGAATTTTATCTTGAAAGGAGAAAAATCAGTTATGAAATTGAAGCGAAAACTGCTTGCAGGACTGCTGACGCTTTGTATGGCTGTTGGAATGGCTGTGCCGGCGTTTGCGGCGAACGGCCCCTCGTTCGGGGACTACAGTTCTGCATACCTCAGGCTCGGTAATTCGGAGGATGGGTATCAGACGCTCTTTGCCAACAGCGGCCAGATTGACGATGTATCAGGTGCTGTTTATGATAAGGCGAGCAACACCGTTACCCTGACCAACTACAACAACCCGACCAATATCCTTGTCGCCAACGAGATGGGTGATGACCTGAAGCTTAAGCTGGTAGGTGACAACCACATCTCCTCGCTGGTGGTATACGGTTTCGGCTGGGGCGGCAACCTGGAGATTATTGGAGACGGCTCCCTGACCATCAATGAGAACAAAACCTCCAGCGCCGCTATTGCGTTTATGGCGGAGGGAACACAAGGCTCGCTCAAAGTTGGTTCGGAGGCTACTGTGACGGCGTATAAAATGCCCGATGCTCCGCATATGGCGACTTATTCGGCACAGTTTATCTCAACAACGTCTAAATCTATCCCGTTCACAGGAAATTTTGAAACAAAGCTTGCTCTGACAGCTGATTCCGGCGTGGAATTGGAATATGAGCAGACAGAAACAGTCATTACAGAAGCCCCGTATGAGTCCAGGACATGGCAGGTTGCCACCAAAGGAAATGATGGCAGGCTGTACGGCGTTTACTTTTTTGAAGCTGATGAAACTATAGGTTCGCAAGGTCAAACCGATATTGCCGAACTGGTGAAAGTTAACGATCTTCCAAGCGGAAACGAATATCTCGCACTTGAAGTTAAAATAATCCAGGGAAGCACCGAGTGGCCGGCGGAATATACAAAGGATGCTGACGGAAAAACTATTGAGGCAAAAATTGACAGGCCGAAAACCATGAAAGTTCTCAAAAAAGGCGAAGAAACTTTTTATTGGGGCACAGGCAATATAAAATATGATGAAGAAGGAGAAGGTACGCCTTATTACACCTTATATAAGGCAATTGACAAGGTGGAACTGCCGGATACGTATTCCGATGCAAGGTACGAGACAAGTGTTGTAACCCCCGTAGATGGCATGGAAGATATTACCGCAGATCAGGAAGGCTATCCGGAGGGATATAAGACAGTCATTGAGAAGACCGGCATGTATAGCTACTACTGCACCAATGATGTGATCAAAGTATCCCCGTCCGGGACTTCTACCGATCCGGGCACTGATCCTGGAACAAAACCTGGTGAGGATACTGGCGCCAAAGATCTGACTGCTTCCGAAACCGGCGTTTCCATCTCCCTGACCGACGGTGTGCCAGAGGGTGCGGAGCTTTTTGCTGACACCATCGCGCAGGAAAGCGTGCTGGGAAGCCGTCCGGAACTGAAAGAAGAACTGCCGGGCCTGCTGTCCATTTACGACATCAGCGTTAGAAAAGACGGTAAAGCTCTGGAAATCAAGGACAACCCCATGACGGTCAAAATCCCGATGAACGACCACCTGAAGGGCTACAAATACTATCAGGCGGTATATCTGGGTGACCCGCTGGAACGCTTTGATGCAGTGGTGGAAGGAGACTTCCTGGTATTTGAGACTACCCATCTGAGCCAGTATGCTATCCTTGGTTCCAACACACCGTTTGAAACCAGCGAACAGCCCACCGACCCTACCACTCCTACAGACCCCACTGACCCAGCCAACCCCGAACAGCCGGGCAAGCCTTCTGAGCAAACAGAAAGCCCCCAGACCGGAGACAGCAGCAATATGATGCTGTGGATTGGTCTTCTGGCTGCATCCGGAGCCGGCGCTGTTGGCATGACGCTTTACAGCAGAAAGAAAAAGGAACAGAATATCTAACATTTTACGGCCGCCATCAGACAGATGGCGGCTGTTTTAGAAGGAAGGTGGGACTATCAAACGAATTGTGATTTTGGAACTATCAGACCAGGATAACGTTGCTTTAGAGGAAATTTCAAAGATTTTGGAGCGTCATCCTGATTTGAAGCTGATTGAAATGGTAGTTGAACCGACATTGATTTTTAACCACCTCATAATTGACACAGGAAAAAGAAAGGTATACTATAATCAGCAGGAGGTATTACTGACAACAAAAGAGTATGAACTACTTTACCGACTGGCCTTGTATGAAGGGCGGGTGTTGTCATACAGGCAGCTTTATGAGGCTGTATGGGGAGAAGATCCAATGGGAAATGAAGCCAATGCGGTAAGCTGTCATGTATACGGCCTGCGCAGAAAATTTCGTGAGATAGCACTCAGCTTACCTTCTGCTATCCGTTGTGTTCGAGAAGTTGGCTTTTGTTTTGAGGATATTACGGAATAAATAGGGGAAACGACCTTATAGCAGGTCGTTTCCCCTATTTATTTGAGCCATAAAGTCTTTTCTTACGGTGCAGTATTCAAAGGGCGGTAAAATTTGACATTATACAGCATTTTGTTGTTTGTTCTTGTCTAAACTTGCGACCGACTACGAAAATTCTACGGAAAATCTCGGAAAAATCTACAAAATTAGACGGTATAATCCCTATATCAACAATTATGAACGGGGATAAACATACCGGGCGGTTGTCCTATCCCCGCAGGGGGATAAAATGCCGGGGATAAAAAAGCAAACGGAAGCGTGATCTCAATTGGAGCGAATCTGAAATGAGGGCAACGAGCGAAAAGTATCGCCTTAATTCCTATGACGGCGAAGAACTGCCGTTTGAGAACTATATGAAACTTGACAATACAAATCCGGCTCCAGATGAAGTTGCAAAAATGATTAAAGCACTCTTTTCAATCGAGGAGTAATTTACCGAAAGGAGTATCGAAATGATATTTGAAGAAAAAACAATCATATTGAAAGATGGCAGGACCGCCATCTTAAAAAGTCCATGTGTTGAGGATGCGGAAAAATTACTGAACTACATAAAGAAATCTTGTAGTGAAACTGATTTTCTTGCACGCTATCCCGAAGAATGGACAACAACTATCGGGCAAGAGGAAGCATGGGTAAACCGCTTGCGCTCTGCCCCTGATACATTGGGTATCACCTGTTACGTTGACGGTGAGGATGCCGGCAACTGTGAGATCAGCTTCAGAGGAGACATGAAAGTATCGCATCGTGCAACCATTGCCAATGCTATTCTCAAAGACTATTGGAACCTCGGTATCGGCTCTGCAATGTTCGAGGAGCTTGTATCGGCGGCACAGAACCGAGGAACCGAGATTATGGAGCTGGAGTTCATAGAGGGCAATGACCGTGCAAGACACTTGTACGAAAAATTCGGATTCCGTGTTGTTTGCGAAAGACCGAATATGTTTAAGCTCAAGGACGGCACTTACCGAAGTGAGTTCTATATGCAGAAATACTTATGATAAAAGGCAGGATTGTCAATTACGACAACCCTGCCTTGAATATTATTTATTGCTGAAAGCCAACCATTTGACTCCGTAGGTATCGAGCGAGAAGCGATTTCCGAAATTATTCTCTACCCAGTGTTCGTAAACCCGATAGGTTCCTCGAAGTTGTTCTCTGAGTTCCGTATCGTGAGAGATTGGTTCAAGCCAGATTTCCCCATAATTTTGAAGATCCGGTTTGCTTAACGGTTTTGAATCTGGAAGTGATGCTTCATAGAACGGAGGCTGTGCCACATAAACAGAACCGGCGTTATCAAACGGTACCAAAGAACCATCAACACAAACCAGTACATTCTTTATTGAGTTTACCAATACCCATCCGAAATCGGACGACCAGACTGATTTACCATGATATATCTTTAGCAATTCACCTGGGAGGGGAAGAGAAGTTGCTGGGGGCGTTTCCTCTCTGCCAAGAAGATAATCAGTAGAAACCTGATACAGATCTGCCATCGCTTCTAAGCTTTCAATCGAAGGTGCCTTGCGTTCAGACTCCCATGCGCTGAGAGTAGATGGTGAAATATCGAGCTTGGAAGCTGCATCTTTTACAATCAGCTTTTTGCTTTTACGTGCATTCTTATATTGTCTTGCCAATCTATCACCACCTTTTTTCGCTGCAAATATTGTGTCAGAAGCGAATGTTTTAAGTTGCTCATTACAGAGCATTAATCTCATTTTCGAGGGTTTGAATATAGTCCATCAAGTCATCAAACGAAGGATATTGTCCAAACATCATTTCAGCCATATCCTCATAATCGGTACGTAGGCTATCAAAACGAAAAGCCGGAGGAACAAGCTTGATTGTTCCGGGAATTGCTTCTTCGTATTTTGCCCATTTGCGAGGGAAGAACTTCATTTTGAAGTTTACAACTTTTTTGAGGAGTTCCAGATCTTCAAAAGCAGCATTTTTGTTTTCCGAATGTGCTATGCAGTATAAATCATAGTAGTGTCTCGAATATCGTTTGGGCATTGCCAAATTTTCAGGACGGTTTGCCTCGTGATGAAGAATCGTAACCTTTTCCCAGAAGGTTCGCTCGGCTGCAGCTGTAAGGATCGTACTTGTTGCTTGGTCGAAGGCTTTGGGATAGCATTCAGCGGTATAAGGAGTAACGGATTTCTCCCTCGCAGGAGTCCAGGCTGCCAATGCACCAATCTCCAACCGGATTGCCTGCAGAATAGATTCGGTTGTAAAGATATGCGGATATTCAAAATTTATCGTCTGCGGGTCTGATTCCTCTATGTAGATGGTTGCCTCCTGCCCTATGATCTCCGAAAGATCACGCTTAAAGATAGGAAGCAAAGTGTCACGTAAGAAAACTTCTGCTCGGGCATTTGCCTCTTTGTTAAAGGCATCCTGTTTTGTGTTAGATCTATCTTCCCACGGCTCGTTGAGAGAATAACCAATGGCGCGCCAGTCTAAAATCAAATCGATGTCTTCTGAAAAGCGTGTGATAAGACCATAGCATTTAGAAAGACTGGTGCCGCCTTTGAATGTGAATACATCTTTCCACTCACATCGATGGAAAAGATAGTCCAAGGTCAGGCAGACCCAAAAGTCCTTTTCGATGATGGCTTCGTTCATTCCCATCTTTTGAGCCGTATTTCTAAAAAGAATTCTGCGCTCATCTTCAGGTAATCTCGCTATTGAATACATTTACTTCGCCTCACAAATTTTTCGGATTACAGAATAAACCCAAGCGGTTGTTTGTCTGGCCTCTTTTATGAGATTATCCTTTTCTTCTGAGGATAACTGTTTTTTGAGTTTAGTAATGACGCTTTCGTCTATATTGTCTTTCCCCAGCGCTTTGAGGGCCTGAATAACGAGCGCTGTTTTATAGGACATACCGGAGATTTCTTTGTTACTTCTGTGCTTAAAATCAATCTCGATGTTTCCGATTGTAAATTTATTGTATGGTCCATCGCTAATGTATGTCCAGTGTGCTGTTACCTGTGTTGAAAGCCCTAACTGGTTTAATGCCGTATTTCCTGAAGGAGCAATATTCCAATTAAATTTACGAGCCAAGGCAAGAGCGACATTATGAGGAGAAGGTGCTTCATATTCGCCGAGGAGCTCACTAAATTTGGGATTGTAATAGACACCACGGCATATCTTTTTTATTTTTCCATAACTATCAAGACGGTTAAGAGCTTTACGCGCAGTCTCGTAATCGGCTATATCAAGAAAGTCGGTTGCAATAAAAACAGCCTCATTTCCTGCCTCTACAATTTTTTCATATATCATATCAGAATAGAACGAACTCATAGTCACACCTCCTGTGTCCCAAATATTATATCATATTTGGGACAGTTTTGCAATAGTTATTTATATTGTTTCCAAAGCACTCTTTTTTATGCAAAAATCAAATGTCCCAAAAATAACATAAAATTTGGGACAAAATTAATTCGACTATTTTTTGATGCTTATTAACCCTTCTTTGCTCTGGAAAGTGCGATACAAATAAGTTAAACATAAGAATAATTATGTTTAACCCACAAAATGCACACGATTGAAATACTTATCTGAGTTAAACATAATCAAAATGTTTTTCTGCCAAACCGAGTTAAACATAATCTTTTTGTTGTATCCCTGCCCCTTGTCTCGTGTAATAAGGGTAGGAGGTGAATTCGATGTTAAATGAATTCAAACAATATTTGCTCGGTATAGGTAAGTCTGAGAACACGGCGCTGAACTATTGTGACAAGGTTAAGCTTTACTTCAAATGGTGCCTGGATAGCTTCGGAAGTGAACCGCAGCAGTTGTACCGTGCGAATGTGCTTGATTACATTTCATACATGAAGACAATTAAGCGATACAGTCCCAAGTCTGTAAATAACCATTTGTCTTCCTTGAGAAGTTTTAATGAGTTCCTGATCTTCTCCGGTCGTCAGACAGAACTGGCGATCGTAAAGAATGATTTTATGAAAATTCAAACCCAGTATGCCAATCCCTGTACTGTCGAGCAGAAGGATGTAGAAGCATTCAGGCAACGTCTGCTTGAGGGTGGTAATAAGCGAGACTTCGCCATTGTGACTCTCTATACTTATACCGGCATTCGTAGATCGGAGTGTGTTAATCTTCGACTTGACCAGATAAATCTAATCGCAAAAGAAATCTACGTTGTCGGTAAAGGAGATAAACAAAGGACAGTTTATTTGAACGATAAAACCGTACATGCAATCCGTGAGTACCTGAAGGTGAGAAACTCAGACAGTCCGTATTTGTTTGTGAGCCGCCAGTCCGAGAAGATGGCAGCATCCCGTATCAATCAGATCTTTAACCAGTATTCTGATATTATCACACCCAAGATGCTGCGTCACTATTTCTGTAGCCATGCGCTCGACACCGGAGACTATAAGATCCACGAGGTTGCAAATCAAGCTGGTCATAGCAATGTCCAAACTACACTCATTTACAGTAACCCATCGGCTCGGCAGATGAAAGAAAAGGCGAACAAACTATGAGAAAGATTATTTGTGTCATACTGGCTTTATTTTTGGCTTCTTCAGCTGCCTTCGCTGGATATCAGATTTTCCGGGAGTATACAGAGAGGCAGGAAAGTGCCGATACCTATACTGACTTAGAAAATCTCATCTCATTTCCTGAGGTCCTACCGGAAGAGGAACCGGATGAGACAAATCTATCTGAGTCTGGAGAAACAGAACCTGCACCTGTCGGTCCTACAATCGACTTTGCCGGACTTGAGGAAATCAATGAGGATTGTGTGGCTTGGATTTATATCGAGGATACTGCAATCAATTATCCTGTTGTGCAGGGCTCGGATAACAGTTATTATCTCAAGCACCTCATTGACGGTAAATGGAACAGCGCCGGCTGCATCTTTTTAGATTCCAGAGTAGATAGCGATATATCAGACCGACATAGCATTATATATGGTCATCACATGAAAGACGGCACAATGTTTTCGGGTTTAACCAAGTATAAGAAGCAGGATTATTACGAAGCTCATCCTGCAGGATTGCTCATTACACCGGAACAAACTTACCGGATAGAGTTTTTTTGCCGGCTATGTTGTCAGCGTTGAGGATTCTGCCTGGAAAATTGGATTTGAGTCTGACGAAGAATTTGAAACTTGGATTAAGGAAGCAAAGCAGCGCTCGTGGTTTGAAAGCCCCCTTTCTCCCGCAGTCACCGATAGGATTCTTTCTTTGTCTACCTGCAGCTATGAATTCGATAACGCGAGATTTGTCTTGCACGCCATCCTTGTTGAGGTATAGAGATTGCAAATTCTTCAAACATCTTGCATTTTGCGGATTCTTCTGCTGTAATATTTATGTTAGTATCAGATATTGCCTATCGGCAGTAACAGTTATCAGAGTTTTCACAGTGCCTGAGAAATTATCTTTCGGGCACTTTTTGTTTTCTTATGCTTTCTTCCAGTAAGAAGCACAAGTATCGGAAACTGAAGGGGCTATCCCTTCTCTTTACAATTGAATCATGGCCGGTTATGGCAACAAGAGCACTCATTGAATGCAAGCAATTGCAATCATTGGGTGCTTTTTTTATATAGATCGGAGCCGAAAGGTTCCCCCAACCTTTTTTATCGGGGAGCCTCAGGGCTTGCCGTTACTATATAACAAAACAGAAAAGGAGTGTATCTCGCTATGAGAAAAATATTATTCATTTTAACCGTTGCCATGATCATTATGGCAGTAATCATTATCCCCGTTGGGATATCCAACATTGTACTGGCCCTGCAGCTTGGACTCCTCTTTGAGAGTGTCAGCAGTCTGTTCTTTCTGTGCCTTTTCATTGCTTTCTGCCTGTTTGAAATAAGAGAGTTTATCGAGGAGTATTCCTGGTATTACGAGGAGATACCAATCGAAGGAATGCACGATGCAGATGAAGAAGACCCATTTTAAGGAGGTGTCGGCATGCGATTGTATCTGACAGCCGAAACATCCATACCGGATTTGTACATCGATTATATCGAGGTGCTTTTGAAATCCGGAGAAGAAGTTTCGCTAAACTGGGATTATAGCGATATCGAACGTACACCTTCTGGCTTTTCGGCCAGGTATAAGGGCGTGTACTTTGATGAAGATTATGCCAATGGTCGGATTGAAGAACTACGTGACATGAAAATCACCGACATAGGCGTATATTATGAGTCAAAGTGCGAACAGGATATCAAAATCACGATTATGGAGTTTGTAGACGACTATGATCATTTGACCTTTTCGCCTCCGGAGCTCATTCGGGAAGGATGTGTTACGGTTGGTTGATATGAAAGGCTGTGATTACTCTCTAACGCTCATTTTTGCCTATGCTGAGGTGATTGCTGGAGATATGTCTGATAAGGTCAGGGTACACCTTCATAGATAAATTCTTGACCAACAACGTTATAAATCATACTGACACCTCCTTAAATGTGATAATCGATGCCAACAAAGACAACGTCATCATCTGCATCATCGATAAATTTATCAATGGTGCGGCGCCAGTCGATACTACAATAACCCGGAAATTATCTATCTGCGCGAAATTGCTGAGAGAATTGATAAATACGATGTCTCACAGCGCATCCTCGTGTGTGAAAGCTTCAGCAGTTACCTGGACGCAATGGAACGCTTTGCAAAGAAGTAAAACGGAGAAGCATATGATGAGGAGAATTAACTAAGAAGAAAAGAACAAATAATAGAATAGAAATGCTATTGACCGGCTTTTGTCCGCCGGTTTTATATGCACGCCAGATTAAGCGGCCTTGCCATATTCATTTATGGTTGGGTCGCTTTTTGTTTTTCTTACGGGAAGGAGGTGATTCCAATGTTCTGATTGCTGTGGACCCAACTGTACGAACACAGAATATAATTTCACGGCATGCCACTGTGGCATGTTGTAAATATAGTTTTGCTCGGTGGTATGCCCCAAAGGAGGCATATGTTTGGACTACCGACAAAACGCTGATCGAGATGAGCTCCGCGCAAGATTTACCGCGTGGCTCGATACGTTATTAAAACGTGCTAAGCTCAATTACTTAGAGCGAGAATGTGAAGAACCCCACGAATCGTTGGATTCGCTTGATGAGGATCAGTTGCCGGCAACTGAGGACGCTTATATGCAGACGCTATTCTCTGATGACCCTTTTGGGTTTACGGAAGATCGCCTTGCAAAAGCGTTTTCAGAGTTGCCGCTGATGAGGCAACAGATACTTAAGCTGCTTTTCGTGGATGAAATGAAGCCACGGGATATCGCCAAAATACTGAATTGTTCAGCGCAATATGTTTCAAACCAGAAGCAAAAGGGCTTGAAGTATTTACGCAAGACAATCGTGGAGGGTGGTGATATCGATGGATAAAACCGAATTTCAGATTGTATTACAAGGCGCTATTGCAGGCAATCATAATGACTTTGAGAAATTGATTACCCTTTATGATCCTCTGATAGACAAGCATTGTTTTATAAACGGTAAGCATGATGACGATCTGAAGCAGTATCTTCTGATGCATCTGGCTCTCAATATCAGCAAGTTCATAATATAGCGGCAAGGCTCCGGACTGAACATCCGGAGCTTTTTCTATAATTTTTGATTTTTTCGGGAAGTGATTATATTTTGAGATTTTTTTGTGTTTTTACCTTATGAAAGCATCCCTATGTTTTATCGCACCTTGACAATTGAATAGTCTTTACCTCTACGGTCCCGGAATGCGAAGCGGCTATCCAACTGCCTGGCACGCAGGTCCATGAGCACTGATATGTAGGTGGCTCCTACATAACGCGATGATTCATCCGGGGATAATGAGACATCCGTAACTCGCGGTCCGGCCATAATGAAGGCGGGAAGGTGAAATTCCTATGGACCTGTTCGCTGCAGGCAGAGTGTAAGGACATATATTTGTATAAGGAAGAAATTAATATCGTTAGCGATGTTCGCTGATTTTTAAGATAAAGGAGGAACCGAATAATGGGATATCAACGAAAAGATGCTGAGAAGACAAAACAATATGCAAAGAAATTTGTCAGGTATAAAGAAGGAGCCGAAAAGTACAGTCTTGGATTGACAAAGTTTCAGGCACTGGCAAAAGAAGCCAAGGCGGTTTATAAAATTGACGGAATAGCACTGGTCAACTGCGAGATTTTCGAGAAGTTTCTTGAGACATTCCGTGAATGCTGAAGGGTTAGTAATATGAATTTCCGAATAATATGGGGACGAAGAGCGCACGAGGTATTGACTTTCTGTCTTACAATAAGTATAATATACACAGTGTTTGGAGGTAGCATATGACACGAATGGGACGACCGAAGAAGGATAATGCAAAAAGAGCAACCATAACAATCCGTATGTCGGATGAAACCCATAAGAAGTTAAATGAGTATGCCATCAAACATAATATGTCAATGACAGAAGTTGCCTTGCGAAGTTTGGAAGAGTATTTGTCCAAAAAGAAGTAAGTGCTGTGAGCCCCTTTTCAATATATATTGAAGGAGGTAATCAGTATGGCAAAGGCACGAAAAGACGAGCGTGGTAGAGCGCTTAGAAAGGGAGAGGTACAGAGAGCGTCAGACAAGCGATATATGTATACCTACACTGACCCATTAGGAAGGCGTAAGTTTATATATGCACAAGATCTGACGACACTTAGAGAAAAAGAAAAGCAGCTGATAAAGGATCAGTTGGATGGGCTGGATATATACGTTGCGGGAAAAGCAAACTTAAACGACACCTTTGATAGATATATGTCTACCAAATGCAAGTTAAGGGAGACTACCCGTAGTAATTACAGCTATATCTATGATCGCTTTGTCAGAGACACTTTTGGCAAGAAGAAAATTGCTGAGGTAAAATATTCGGATGTGCTTCAATTCTACCTCCATCTGCTTAATGTAGATGATTTGTCATTGGGTACATTGGATTCGGTACATACTTTGCTGCATCCAACCTTTCAGCTGGCGGTTCGAGATGAAGTTATCAGAAAGAATCCGTCGGATGGCGTGATGAAGGAAGTCAGCAAAGAGAGTGACAAGGCAAGAGGTGTGCGGCACGCTCTTACAAAGCCGCAGCAGAGATCCTTTATGGATTATATTGCTAACCATCCGGTGTATTACCATTGGTGGCCACTATTTACAGTATTGCTCGGTACCGGTGGCAGAATCGGCGAGGTATTAGGATTGACATGGGACGACCTTGATTTTGATAATCGCAAGATCAGCATAAACCATAGCGTTGTCTACTACCCGGTAGGAAATTCCCGGACATCCACCTTGCAGATTTCAAAGCCAAAAACGGAAGCAGGTATCCGCACGATCCCGATGCTTGATGTTGTCTATGATGCATTTCAAATGGTGCGCGAGGAACAAGATGAGTCTGGAATATTCGATACAGAACTTGATGGTATGAAGGGATTTATATTCATCAATCGCTATGGTGGAATCCAGACCCCGCAGTCCGTAAATCGAACCATAAAACGCATTGTTTGCAGCCACAATTCAGATGAGGTTGTGAAAGCAAAAAGAGAACGTCGTGAGCCGGTCATTCTTCCGGATTTTTCTTGTCACCATCTAAGACACACTTTTTGTACCAGACTCTGTGAGCACGAAACAAATCTAAAAGTGATCCAAGATATCATGGGACATCGCAACATTGAAACGACGATGGATATCTATGCTGAAGCTACAGATCAGAAGAAGCAGGAATCATTTAACAACTTATCGAAGTTGGACATCTTTTGAGAAGGGTTCTCGGTGTGAGTCCTGACAACAAAAATTCTGCGAGGACAGCAGATTGACAACAATTTTGCTTTTTTCCTGATGTAATATGAATGAGTATGAAGTTCGGGAAAGTAAGCAAAACAAAGGATTTGAATGAATATGACGATGTACGAATTGTTGGGAAAACTTTTCCCGACAATGAAGCCGAATAACTGATTTTCAGGAGGTAATTTCTGTGAGCAGATCCGAAAAGTTTAAAAAATGGTGGGAAAATACTTGGTATTATTATAAGTGGTGGATTATAGTAGGGGCTATGGTTTTAATAACGCTGATTATCTCAGTACAGGATTTTGTCGGTGAACCTCCCGCTGATATTACGGTAATTATGGCAACACAGCAGTCATACTATAAAAACGGGTCTGTAGAAGCTTTTTCCGAAGCTTTGGAAAATTACTGTGAGGATATTGATAAAAACGGAAAAGTTCATGTTAAAATACGGGAAATCAATATAAAGCCTGCTAAAACTACGCTTCAGCAGTTAAATTCTTTACAGTCAAAGTTTTTGGCGGAAATAAATCTTGCCGATAATGTTATTTATATTTTTGACGAACCTATTTATACAAATATTTTAAAAGCCAATAATGTTCTTGATGATTTAAACAGTATCGACAGTACCGTTACGCCGGAAACAGATAAGATACTTCTTAAAGACACCGGGGTTTTAAAGCATTTAAATCTTTCTGAAAAAATAAAAGAATATACTTCTTCCGAATGTGAAGAAGAACGTCAAAAATATGACAAACTTTATATCGGAGTGCGTCAGTTTAAAGGGACACAGGTTGAAAACAGTGAAAAGGCAAAAAAAGTTTTTGAAGATGCTTACGGCTTTTTAAAAAATATTTTAAAAGACAGATAATATAAAAAGAATAAAGTTTTTGAAACATTTTAAAAGACAGATAATAAAAAAAACGGCAAAAATATTTTTGCCGTTTTTTTATTATACTTCCATTTGATTTGCAAGAATCTGTGACGCCAGTGTACAAAGTTTCTCATCTTCCGGAGTAATTTCTTCAGTACCGTCTTTTGAAGCTATACAAATACTTCCGATTGAATCTCCTTCATAAGAAATCGGTATACAAAGATTAGCGTTGTATTTATCAAGCCCGTCAACAAAACAAACCTTTTGTTCATTCTTTACGTTGCGAAAAACTTTATTTGATTTTATAATTTCATCCATATTATCAGAAAGTCTTTTATCCATAAGTTCTTTTTTTGAAATTCCCGAAACGGCTACTATTGTATCTTTATCAGAAATAATTATCGGCTTTCCTATAGAATTATTAAGGGCTATGGCAGTTTGATTTGCAAAAGATGACAACTCACTGATAGGTGAATATTTTTTAAAAATAACCTCGCCGTTTCTGTCTGTGTATATTTCAAGCGGGTCACCTTCACGAATCCGCATTGTACGTCTTATTTCTTTTGGAATAACTACTCTGCCCAAATCGTCTATTCTTCTTACAATTCCTGTAGCTTTCATATAAAATTGCTCCTTAATTTTTTATAATTTCTTATAAATAGTATTGGTAAACAAATGAAAAATATACACAATTTTATAAATAAAAAAATAGGTTTTTTATATAAAAACCTATCATATAAAAGAACAATTATCAACTATATCTTTTACAGTTTCTTCAACGGTTTTACCGTTGCAGTCAATAATTCTGTCATAATATTTATTATATAATTTTATTCGTTCATTATACATATCAAGAAGCGTTTGACCGCTTTTAAAAACAATTCCCCTGGTATTTATATTTTTGATTCTTTTCTCAACTTCCTGAAAATCCAAATGCAGATAAAGAATTTTGCCTATTGATTTAAGATATTCCATAGCTTTCGGGTAATAAACAACGCTGCCTCCCGTTGCAATAATACAGTTACTGCACTTTAAATTTAAAATCGTATTTTCTTCAAATTTTTCAAAATATTCAATTCCATGAACGTTTATAATCTCCTGTAAGGTTATATCAGCTTTTTTCTGAATAATTAAATCAGTATCCGTAAATTCCATACAAAGAGCTTTTGCCGCTAAAACTCCTGCTGTACTTTTCCCGCTTCCGGGCATTCCTATAAGGATGATATTCATATTTTTTATTCCTTTGTTGAAAAGTGTCTTTAAATATTTTATCATAAAGCTTTCTTGCCTTCAAGAAAAAACTTTGATTTTTAAACTTAAATATGATAAAATTTAATTATTCATAAGACAACTTATATTTTGAATAATGTTATTTATAAATCAATTTTTGAAATTGAGGTTTTTTATATGAGAATAAACAAATGGCTTAAATATATTATCTATGCTTTAATAATTGCAGGGATTATTATTTCTTATCCTTATTTAAAAAATATTTCCGTCGAAAATATTTTGGATATGTCTTCCGGGTCAATAATTATTGCTGCGTTTATAATAATTTCGCTTTTTGCTTTGAAATGCATTGCATGGTTTATACCCAATATGGTGCTCAGCATTGCCTGCGGATTTATTTTTAAAAATCCGGTAATCGCTTTTTCAGTTGCGTCAATCGGCGTAATTTTGGAAATGTCAATCGGATATTTAATGGGCAGATACATGAAAGGTGAAAAACTTGATAAACTTTTAGAGGATCATCCTAAAATCGCTAAAATAATTACTATCTGTGACAACAAACAGGATGAACTGTGCTTTCTTACAAGAACTTTGCCCGTAGTTCCCAGCGACGTTGCCAGTATTTTTTTAGGATTTAAAAAAATGAATTTTTTAAGATATACGGTTATTACATATCTGGGAAGCATTCCCGGAATGATACCTTGCATTGTTTTCGGACTTCTGAAAGAAGTAAGCTCAGGTATATTTATTGTTACATGCGCTTTGTACGCCCTGTTTATGCTTGCAAATATAGTATACGTATTTCTTAAAATAATAAAAAGGAAAAAATATGCATAAAAAATAAAAGTTGTTTGAAGATAAAACAGCTTTTATTTTTTCTTTAATTATCTCTGTTTTATTTATTATTGATGTTTTTTCTTATTTATTGCGGTTCTGAGAGGATTTTTTCCTATGTCATTTTTGAAAAAACCAAACAACTATAAATAGATTACTTACCATGTCAGAATGACAGAACTTTCTTGTCATTCTGGCAGTCGAAGCCTCGAAGAATTTTTAAAAAGATTTTTCGCTAAGCTTGAAATGACAATAAGGAAACGTTTAAAATGACAGGTATTGAGGGTTCAATTGAAATAGAGTAATAGAAATTAGAATGAAAGTAAAAACAAACCTAATATTGTAATATTAGGTTTGTTTTATACTGTCCGTAATTTTATCTTTTCTATTTAAATTAATTCACATTTTATTTTTGAAACATCGGTTTCTCTGACCTTTTGTCTCAATTTTAAAATGTTTCCCGGCGATACTGAAAGTTCATCTATTCCCATAGCAAGAAAGGTTTCCGTAAGGTTTAAATCTCCTGCCAATTCTCCGCAGATTCCTATCCATTTCCCATTTTTATGGGCGTTGTCGGCTGCAAATTTTATAAGCCTTAAAACTGCTTTATGATGAACATCATAATATCCGTCAAGATTTCTGTTTTGCCTGTCGCAGGCAAGCGTATACTGAATAAGGTCATTTGTACCTACACTGAAAAAATCCACTTCTTTTGCAAGAATATCAGAAATTACCGCCGAAGCGGGCGTTTCTATCATTATTCCCAATTCGATATTATTGCTGTAACTGATATTTTCAGCGTCAAGCTCTTTTTTTACATTTTTTATTATATCTTTTATCTTAAGTACTTCCTCTACAGATATTATCATAGGAAACATAATACATAATGTACCGTAAACAGAAGCTCGGTATAAAGCTCTCAACTGAGTTTTAAAAAGTTTGGGCCGTTCAAAACAAATTCTTATTGCGCGAACTCCCATAGCCGGATTATCTTCTAAAGGCATATTAAAGTAATCCACCTGTTTATCCGCTCCTATATCCAAAGTACGAATAACTACCTTTTTTTTCGGCATTTTTTCAAGCACGCTTTTATACGCTATAAACTGTTCGTCTTCAGAAGGATAATCATCTCTTCCCAAATATAAAAATTCACTTCTAAAAAGGCCTATCCCTCCTGCGTCATTAAGAATTACCTGACCCACATCATCCTTATCCCCAATATTAGCATAAATATTTATTTTTTTACCGTCGAGGGTTATATTTTCTTTTCCCTTTAAAGAAGCCAAATACATTTTCTGACGATTTTCTTCTTCAAGGCGTTTTTCCATTTTTAAAACAGTGTCTTCATCAGGATTTATATATATTGTTCCGGAAGTTCCATCTACTATAGCATCCTGATTATCAAAACCGTCAGATAAAATATCCCCTATTCCCACAATAGCAGGAATATTCATATTTCTCGCAAGTATAGCGGTATGAGAATTAACAGAGCCTTTTCTTGTAACAAAAGCAAGTACTTTGCTTTTATCCATCTGAACGGTTTCGCTGGGCGCAAGGTCATCCGCCGCAATTATTACAGGACAGTCGGAAGAAATTCCTCCGCTTTTTTTCCCTGTTAATATATTTATTACTCTTTCGGAAATATCCTTTACATCAGCAGCGCGTTCTTTCATATAAGAATCATCCATCTGAGAAAACATCTGGGCAAAATTATCGGAAGTTATGGCAACTGCATATTCACTGTTTAATTTTTCATTTCTGATAAGATTTTCTATAGAATCAAGATAGTCCAAATCTTCCAGCATCATTTGATGTATCTGAAAAATCATCGCATTTGTTTCTCCCACTTCTACAAGAGCTTTTTCATATAAATTTCCAAGCTGTTCTATGGCTTTATTTTTTGCATTTTGAAACCGTTTTATTTCTTTTTCGGGATCATCTATATGTTTTCTTACAACCTTTTCATCTTTTTTATTATAAAAATATATTTTCCCAAAAGCAACTCCGCCGTAAACACCTTTACCTTTAAGCTCTGTCATAATTTTCTCACCGCCCCTTAATCATTAAAGATTATTTTCGCAAAATTCCTTTATCTCATCCATAGCGTCATTTTCTTTTTCGCCGTCAAATACAAATCTTATACTTTCGTTTTGTTTCGCAGCAAGACTCATTACCGCAAATATTCTTTTTGCGTCAGCTTCTTTATCACCTTTTTTTATTTTTATACTGCAGGGATAAGATGATGCAATTTTTACAAGCTGCCCTGCCGGTCTTGCATGAATTCCTGACGGATCCTTTATAACAAAATTAAATTCCTTCATAATAATATATTCTCCTTAATCTTTTTCTTTTATAGGTTTTTTCAAAAGAGCAAGCATAAGCATTCCCACAAGTGATCCTGCAATTAAAGCAACCACATACATAAGAGGATTTTGAACAACCGGGATTACAAAAAGTCCTCCATGAGGAGCCGGAATACTGCATCCGAAAAGCATTGATAATCCGCCTGCTACCGCACTTCCAACAACGCATGATGGAATTACTCTCAAAGGATCTGCTGCTGCAAAAGGAATTGCTCCTTCTGTGATAAAAGATAATCCCATTATATAATTCACAAAAGCTGATTGTCTGTCTTTTCTTGTAAACCTGTTTTTAAAAAATGTTGCACAAAGAGCTATTGCAAGAGGAGGTACCATACCGCCTATCATAACAGCCGCCATATATGAGCTTGAAACTGCTGTTGTTCCTACAAGTAAAGAAGCTGTTCCGAAAACATAAGCCGCTTTGTTTATAGGTCCTCCCATATCTACCGCCATCATACCGGCAAGAATTATCCCAAGAAGAACTTTGCTTGTACTTCCCATTGCTTCAAGTCCTTTTGTCACAAGTCCGTTTAAAAAACTTACCGGCGGATTTATAACAAACTGCATTAAAAGTCCTATAATAAATATACCTACCAAAGGATAGATAAGAACGGGTTTAATACCTTCAAGACTGTCAGGAAGATACGAGCATATTTTCTTTAAAAAAACTATAATATAACCTGCCAAAAATCCTGCAACAAGAGCCCCTAAAAATCCGGCTCCTCCCAAATTTGCCATCATACCGCCAACAAATCCAACCGCAAGCGCCGGTCTATCGCCTATGCTCATAGCTATATATCCCGCAAGAACAGGAAGCATAAATCCAAAAGCAACTTCACCTACACTGCCTTTTAGAAACATAGATATAGCAGTATTTTTACCGAAAGAATCAGCAGGTCCGTTTGGAGCAAGAATTGTATCTGCCAAAAATGCAAGGGCAATTAAAATTCCGCCGCCGATTACAAAGGGCAGCATATGAGATACTCCGTTCATAAGATGCTTATATATTTGTCTTCCTACGCTTTGTTTTGAAGAATCTTCAGAAGAAACGCTTTTTTCTCCTTTTGAAGCATGATATACAGATACATTATCGCTCATAGCTTTTTCAATAAGACTGTCAGCTTTATTAATACCGTCGGCAACACTGCACATAATAACCCTTTTTCCGTCAAAACGTGCAGTTTCAACCTCAGTATCCGCCGCAACTATAATTGCTTTTGCATTTTTAATTTCCTCATTTGTAAGTCTGTTTTTGACGCCACTGGAACCATTTGTTTCCACCTTCATTTTTATTCCCTTTTGAGTGGATTTTTCCAAAAGGCTTTCAGCCGCCATATAAGTATGGGCTATTCCAGTAGGACAAGCGGTAACTCCAAGTAAAACATATCCATCGTTATCCTGTTTTTCTTCTTCCTCATTTTCACTATCTGCTTTATCTATGATACTTAAAAATTCTTGGGAGGAAGAAGCATTTATAAGCTTTTGACGGAAAGTTTCATCCATTAAAAGCACTGATAATTTTCCTAGTACATCAAGATGCAAATTTTTTGCTTCCTCGGGCGCTGCAATCATAAATATAAGATTTACTTTTTGACCGTCAAGAGAATCAAATTCTGTTCCCTCTTTTATTACCATTGCCGCAAGCGCTGCTTCTTTAACGGCAGATGTTTTTGCATGAGGAATAGCGACTCCTTCACCTATTCCTGTGGTTCCTTCTTTTTCTCTCTCCAAAACTTTTGCCTTATATTCTTCTTTATCATTTAAAACGCCCGAAGAATACATAAGCTCTGCCAATGAATCAATAGTGTTTTCTTTGGTAGCTGATCTTCCGTTTAAATCAATACGGGATGTTGTCAGTAAATCAGTAATTTTCATTGTTTTTTCTCCTTTGCTGATATTTTATAAGTTTTTCATATTATTGAATTATATAGATTCATTATTTCTTCTTTTGTTCCAAGCGTTTCCGAAAGAGCCGTTGCGCTGCCTGATGCAGCTCCAAGTTTAAACGCCTTGTTAAAATCATTATATTTTATATATCCTGCTATAAAGCCCGCTACCATAGAATCTCCAGCTCCTACTGAATTTTTTGCTTTTCCTCCTATTGCAGGACATCTGCTCTCATTTCCATTTTCATCTACAAATATGGCTCCTTTTTCCGCCATAGAAATTATTATATTTCTGCCGCCCATTTTTTGGAGTTCTTTTGCATAATAAAAAGCTTCTTTTTCGCTTTTTATTTCTGTATTAAATATTTCTCCAAGTTCATGATTATTTGGTTTTACCACAAAAGGATGATATTTCATAACATTTAATAAAAGCTCTTTTGTTGCATCAACTGCTATATTGATTTTTCTGTCGGACAGTTTTTTCATAATATTTTCATAAGTGTTTTGCTCAAGAGAATCAGGAATACTTCCGGCAAGAACAAGATAATCCCCATCTTTTAAATTATCAAGCTTTTTAAAAAGCTTTTCCATATCATTTTTGGTAATATCAGGACCCTTTGCATTTATTTCGGTTTCTGCATCAGATTTTAATTTTAGATTTATTCTTGATATGCCTTTTTCAAGCTTTATAAAATCAGTTTTTATCCCTGATTTTTCAGCCCTTTTAAGAATCTCATCTCCTACAAACCCTGCTGAAAACCCAAGAGCGATATTCTCAATTTCAAGATTGTTTAAAACTGCGGAAACATTTATGCCTTTTCCTCCCGAAAAATAACTTTCTCCGCTTGTTCTGTTCACTTTTCCCAAAGTAAAGTTATCAACTTTAACGGTATAATCCAAAGACGGATTAAAAGTAACTGTATAAATCATAATTTGTCTACCTCCACAATATTGGCACTTTCTTTGAGTTTTTTATTATTTGTTTCGGTGGTAATTATTTTTCCTCTGTTTATTTTTCCAAATGATACACAAGATACTTTTCCGAATTTTGTACTGTCACAAAGAATTACTGGATTTTTACATTTTTCAAAAGCTTTTTCTTTTATTAACGCCTCGTTTACATCAGGAGTTGTATATCCTGATTTTATATCAACGCCGTTAGTCCCGAAAAAACCTAACGTAAAATTATATCTTTCTATAGCTTTTACAGCCTCAGTTCCAACTACCGCTTGCGTTACAGCCTTAATTTCTCCGCCGATAATAAATGTTTTAAATCCCTTTGATATAAGTTTTTTTGCATGAGAAATACCATTTGTTATATAAGATGCATTTTTTTGTGATATATACTCAATTAATATTTCAGTCGTAGAACCTGCATCTATATATACAAAATCATCTTCTTGAATAAATGAAGCGGCATATTTTGCTATCTTTTCTTTCTCCTCACGATTCATATCCATACGAAGAGAAATATCAAAATCAAGTGTGCTTCTGCTATCTTCTATTGCTGTTGCGCCGCCATGAACTTTGTTAAGTTTTCCCATAGTGTTTAAAAAAGAAAGATCTCTTCTTACAGTAGATTCAGAAATGTTGAGAAGCTCTGTAAGCTCCGTTACTGTAACCGATCCTTTTTGTCTGACTATTTCCAAAATTGCTTTATGACGATCCTCTGTTAACATATATATCACCTCTTTGTGTATATAATACCACCATTTTCAGTCATTGTCAATCATTTTTAATCAAATTTTATAAAAATCTTTCAAAAACAATCATGTTTAGTAAATATCTTTATAAATTATTTTACCCAATCACAAAAACATAAATACATCATATTATACTATGAGTCATAATTTTCCGCTCAAAAATTTTATGAAAGGAGATAAACATATTGGAAAATTACAGAAATCAGATGTATAGAAATAACAATTCAGATAATTTTATGAATAATAATCGTCAAAATATGTTTCAAAACCAAATGAATTGCGGCTGTAACGTAAATAAATGTACAGTAATGAAAAGAGAAAAAACCATAATTGATGCATCATGTGTTGATGATCTACCATTGGCAATGGCTTATGTTCCTATGCAGAGAATAAATACTTTGTTTGACTGCCAGACTGCTTTATATCAAGGAACAATCTTTCCTGAATTAGTTCTCCCATTAGAAGGATGCAGAGGAGGCAGATTATGATGTGTAATGACAGAGAAGCTTTAATGAGAAGTCTTATGCAGGCAAATTTTATCCTTGATGATATGAAATTATATCTTGACACCCATCCTGAGGATGAAGAAGGATTAAAAGTTTTTGAAAATGCCCGTATGCAAAGAGATGAATGTTTAATGGAATATGAAGCAAAATTTGGACCTATAACAGCTGACAGTGCAAGTACAAACGGCCGTTGGGATTGGATAGATAAACCATGGCCATGGCAAAACGAGGTGTAATATTATGTGGAATTATGAGAAAAGATTACAATACCCTGTAAATATAAAAACTCCAAATGCAAAAACGGCACAAATTGTAATAAGCCAATTTGGCGGTCCCGACGGTGAACTTGCCGCTTCTTTAAGATATTTATCTCAAAGATACACAATGCCTTACAAAGAAATTACCGGCATTTTAACTGATATCGGAACCGAAGAGCTTGCTCATATGGAGATTGTTTCTACAATAGTTTATCAGTTAACCAAAAATCTTAGTATAGAACAAATTAAACAGAGCGGATTTGACACTTATTTTGTTGATCATACAACCGGGTTATGGCCTTGTGCTGCTTCCGGAATGCCATTTACTTCTACAGTATTTGCATCAAAAGGCGATGTAATAACAGATTTACATGAGGATATGGCAGCAGAACAAAAAGCCCGTACAACTTATGATAATATTATACGTCTTGTTGATGATCCGGATGTACTTGATCCTATTAAATATCTGAGAGAAAGAGAAATAGTTCATTATCAGCGTTTCGGCGAATCTTTAAGAATTGCTCAGGAACATCTTGACAGCAGAAACTTTTATGCTTTCAATCCGGAATTTGATAGATGTTAGTATAATAATAAATAAAAATACACGAAGTATAATACTCCGTGTATTTTTATTTATTATTATACATTGAAAAGGCTTTAGAAATACAAAAATTTATATTTTTAACAACTAATATTATTTTTCATATAAAAAATTTTTCAACTTCAAAATAATTTTTTTCTGACAAAAAATTATATATCTAAAAACTTATTTATAATTTCACAGCCTTTTTTTACATAATTTCCAGTAGTTTCTGCAGTTTCTTCACAGAAGTTATCAAAGTCATTTTCAGTTTTTTTATTTTTTTCATATATCAAATAAGGAACTGCATCTCTTGTATGAGTTCTAACCGCAATAGGAGTTGCATGGTCAGGTAAAATCATAATCTTATAATTATCGTATTTTTCAAGTTCTTCTATTAAAGGCTTTAATACTTTTTCATCAATAATTTCAATAGACTTTATTTTATTTTCCATTTCATTTCTATGTCCGCATTCATCAGGAGCCTCAATATGTAAATAAACAAAATCGCTTCCATCATTAAAAGCCTTTACAGCAGCATCTTTTTTACCCTCAAAATTCGTATCTATATATCCGGTTGCTCCGTTTACTTCCACAACATTCATATCAGCAAGCTTGCCTATTCCTTTTAAAAGATCAACAGCAGAAATCATAGTTCCTGTAAAGCCTGTTTTATCTTTAAAGCTTTGTAATGATTTTTTATATCCGGAACCCCATAGCCATATACAATTAGCAGGATTTTTACCTTCTTTTGTTCTTTTTAAATTTACAGGATGATTTTTTAAAAGTTCATAACTTTTTTTCATCAGATTCTCAAACTCTTTAAATTCAGGCATATAATCGGCAATTTTTCGATCTAATATATCATGAGGCGGAGTTTGTTTTCCAATGTCTATCTCTGAATTTCTATACACAAGACAATGTCTGTAACTTATCCCAGTATAAAAATGAAATTTCTCATTTCCAAGTTTATTTTGTAAAAACTTTATTAATTCATCCGCTTCATCAGTAGAAATATCCCCAGCGCAATAGTCTATCATAGTTTTATTGTAAAAATCAGAATCTTCTGATAAAGTAACAAGATTGCAACGGCTTGCAATATCTTTTTCTCCCAAATCTATTCCTATACTTGCAGCTTCAAGAGGAGATCTTCCCGAATAATATAACAAAGGATCATATCCCATAACAGAAAGATTAGCCACGTCGCTTCCCGGTGAAAGCGTATCATCAACAGTTTTGACAAGCCCTACTTCCCCATGTTTTGCAAGATAATTCATAGCAGGCTTTTTTGCAGCTTCCATAGGAGTTTTATTTCCTAGTTTTTCTATTTTATAGTCTGCCATTCCGTCACACAATAAAATTAAATACTTCATATATAAAAAATCCCTTTCAAATATAGATATTACTATTATATATTTGAAAAAAATTTTATTCAATATACCATTATTATAAATATAAAGTCTTTACAATATATTTTTATATCTATATTACAAAAAAACAGATGCACAAAAGTGCATCTGTTTTAATTCTTTATTATTTATTTGCCTGCGGAACTATAAAATCATCCATTAATACCGCTACCAACTTGGATATCTCTCCTCTTGTTATTGGTCTTTCCGGTCTCATATATGTCTTTCCGTCCGGCTCTGTTGATCCTGTTGCCAATCCGTTTGAATAACAGAATACTGCTCCTGCATACGCGTACGAATATCTTCCACCCATACTTTCACTAAACATATTGTAATCTGTATCTCTAAATGTTTGTGAGAATCCTGCATGATCCAATTCATTGAACTTGATATCCATCTTTGTCAACGCTCTTTCTATCAATGTGAAGAAATCTCCTCTTGTTATCGGCGTCATAGGTTCGAATTTTCCATTTCCTGTTCCTGATACATAGCCCAATGTCTTTGCTCTGTATACCATTGTCTTGTACCAGTCATTTTCTCCTACATCGCTGAATTTCTCTAAGTTTTCTTCATCTATATTCACTGATTTCTGCGTTATTCTCATTACCAGCGTTGCTACCTCTGCTCTGCTTATGTTCTGCGTCGGTTTGAAGATGATTCCGCCTTCGTCGTATCCCTTCATCAATCCTGTTTTCATTACTTTTTCTACAAACGGTTTATACCAGCCTTCTATATCTCCTGCTGTTTTCATGTTTTCTACCATGCTGTATACTCCGCTTAGCGTTGTTTTTACTACATAGCTTCTTTCTATGCATTTTTCTGTTTCTGTATTTGTTTCAGGATTTACTGTTATTCCGTATCTGTCTGTGAATTTTACATTTGATAACGGATAGATTTCTCCTTCTTCATCCTTTAACTGAAGTTTATACGCTTCATACTCTGTTGTCGGTACTTCTATATCAAGCGGATATGTTATCTTCACTGGTGTTTCTGGATTTACTGTCTTTCCGTTTACTTTCATTGTAAATGTTACTTCCGGGTAGTAGAACTCTTCTGTTCCTTCCGGCGCACTTGTTTTTGATACTGTAAATACAACTTTATCTGTTTTGCTTACATCTTTATCTTCTTTGATAAGATTATTTGTAACCAAGCCTGACGGGATTTCTACTCTTATTCCATCATCCATATTGATATAGTATGATGTATAATTCTGTCTGTTCAATGATGTTACAGGGATTTCTACTTCTGCTTTATCATATCCTGTTCCGTCAAAATTATATATCAATGCATACGTATTCTGTTCCAGATATTTTGTATCTGCTTTGTAACTTACTGTTTTATCTGTTACTGTTTTGCTGTATTCTCCTGCATCTTCTACCATTCTTAAGAATGGATATTTGAAAGCAACACCAATATCAGTTGTCTGATTATTATAAACCGGATAATAAGTAGTACCTTCGGAAGTTACATATATGATTTCTTCTCCGGATACGATTTCTTCTTCTATTATTCCGGTTGAACTCATTGTATTTGAATATCCAACGGATACAGCTACATTTTTACCATAGAAATCTGCTTTATTTCCTGTTGTAGGCAATAGATCTTCATATGCGCTTCTTGAGAACATTGTCCACGGGATAGCAATTTCTGCTTTCCAGCTTTCAGTATCAGACATAGCGTTTGTGTATTTTACTTTCATGCCTGAATCTGCGCCGTTCTGAAGTCCGCGTTTAAAGTCAGCAGCGCCCCAGTTTACACCTGACATTGCTATATAATATTCTTCTTCTCCGGCTGCCGCTCTTGGAAGATAAATTGAAAATGCTCTGTCCGCAACATCTATAGATTTTCTTGAAGCACTTGGATCCACATCTAATCTTACAAAATCATAAGAAGCCGGATTTATTGGATTTGTTGTGCTGTTAAGTGAATCAAAATCTATTGCTTCAGGAGTTGTTACTGATGTATCTCCTGTATCTACCGCTATATACAGATAGTTTGCATCCCACTGTATATCATAGTATGAATCAAATTCATTGCTTACGCTTGTCAAAGCCATTTTCTTTAAATCCCAAGCGCTGTCGTCAAGTTTACCGTCGATTCTCGGAGCTGAAGCTACTGCTTCTTTTGCTGTTCCGTCTGCTTCTTCGGCTGTTCTTTCTGCTTCACCTGACGGGTTAATATCGCCTAACGCTTTTTCATTAGGATTATCAGCTTTTTCACCCGGTCTTGCATGTGAGAAATATCCTCTTGCAAAGTTCCACGAATTTCTGAAATTTCCTGCTAAGTAATACTGTTTTACATTTACATTATCTATATGATAAATATCATTTACAACATTATCTTTTGTAGAAGCGCCTGATTCCTGATACCATCCGCTGAATGTAATATAATCACCGAATTCTTCAGCATCAGTAACAGTGGGATCTTCCATAATTCCCATAAGTCCTAAAGGAATCTGATATTCCAAAGTCCATTCTCCGTTTGGAGTTTCCATACCCCAAGGTCTTCCATCAGCTTCAAAAGTGATAACTTCTTCAGGAAGTTCAGGAGTTAATTCTGCTACCCAATCTGCAAACTGCTTATCCATATTGGTAGCGCAAGAATAATCATAATAGTTTAACTGAGGCTGAGCATCGGCACCAAGATTTCTTTCAAGAAGATCAGATCCGTTTACCCCATTTGAGCCTGCAAACTGAGAATAAAATTCCATAAAATATCCCTGATACTGTTCACCAACAGGGCCTACAGCATCTGAAAGATCCTGAGGATCTATCCAAAATAAAAGTCTGTCCTGTCCGCCCCAGTCATAGCTTGGATAAAAAGGAACGTCTATTCTTTCATTATCAAGTTTTACAGCGATATACACATTTTCTTCATCGTAATACATCGCAATCTGTCCGCCTTCATATTTAGGCCAAACTTTAAAATCGCTCTCTTTCCACTCGTTATCATTGATGAAACCATCAATTGTAGGTTTTACGCCCTCATATTCTTCACCGTCAAGTTCACCGATATACTTTATGAAAAAGGTATGATCAGGCGTATCAAGTGAAGCGCTTGCGGTTATTGTAACTGTGCTGAATGCAGCAACAACAAAACATATAACCAATAAAGCTGAAAGTAATCTCTTCAATTTATTCACCATCCTAAATTTTTTATTGCATAGAAATTATACCTCAATTTCTTATACTTCTCAACCATATTTTTATACAAAAAACTTTTTCATATAAAGTCACAAATAACAAACTGAATTTTTGTGCATTATTAACAATATATTAAGGGCATTTTTTCTTGTAAAAACAAATTTTTTGTATATATTACAAAAAAACAGATGCACAAAAGTGCATCTGTTTTAATTCTTTATTATTTATTTGCCTGCGGAACTATAAAATCATCCATTAATACCGCTACCAACTTGGATATCTCTCCTCTTGTTATTGGTCTTTCCGGTCTCATATATGTCTTTCCGTCCGGCTCTGTTGATCCTGTTGCCAATCCGTTTGAATAACAGAATACTGCTCCTGCATACGCGTACGAATATCTTCCACCCATACTTTCACTAAACATATTGTAATCTGTATCTCTAAATGTTTGTGAGAATCCTGCATGATCCAATTCATTGAACTTGATATCCATCTTTGTCAACGCTCTTTCTATCAATGTGAAGAAATCTCCTCTTGTTATCGGCGTCATAGGTTCGAATTTTCCATTTCCTGTTCCTGATACATAGCCCAATGTCTTTGCTCTGTATACCATTGTCTTGTACCAGTCATTTTCTCCTACATCGCTGAATTTCTCTAAGTTTTCTTCATCTATATTCACTGATTTCTGCGTTATTCTCATTACCAGCGTTGCTACCTCTGCTCTGCTTATGTTCTGCGTCGGTTTGAAGATGATTCCGCCTTCGTCGTATCCCTTCATCAATCCTGTTTTCATTACTTTTTCTACAAACGGTTTATACCAGCCTTCTATATCTCCTGCTGTTTTCATGTTTTCTACCATGCTGTATACTCCGCTTAGCGTTGTTTTTACTACATAGCTTCTTTCTATGCATTTTTCTGTTTCTGTATTTGTTTCAGGATTTACTGTTATTCCGTATCTGTCTGTGAATTTTACATTTGATAACGGATAGATTTCTCCTTCTTCATCCTTTAACTGAAGTTTATACGCTTCATACTCTGTTGTCGGTACTTCTATATCAAGCGGATATGTTATCTTCACTGGTGTTTCTGGATTTACTGTCTTTCCGTTTACTTTCATTGTAAATGTTACTTCCGGGTAGTAGAACTCTTCTGTTCCTTCCGGCGCACTTGTTTTTGATACTGTAAATACAACTTTATCTGTTTTGCTTACATCTTTATCTTCTTTGATAAGATTATTTGTAACCAAGCCTGACGGGATTTCTACTCTTATTCCATCATCCATATTGATATAGTATGATGTATAATTCTGTCTGTTCAATGATGTTACAGGGATTTCTACTTCTGCTTTATCATATCCTGTTCCGTCAAAATTATATATCAATGCATACGTATTCTGTTCCAGATATTTTGTATCTGCTTTGTAACTTACTGTTTTATCTGTTACTGTTTTGCTGTATTCTCCTGCATCTTCTACCATTCTTAAGAATGGATATCTGTAAGGCATTCCCACAGCGCCGTCAACACTGCTGTTATAAAGAGCAGTATAAGTAGTTTCTTCAGCAGTTACATATACGATTTCTTCTCCGGATACTACTTCTTTTTCCACTATTTCAGTTTTTCCGTATGAATTTGAATATGCAACAAATACTTCAACATCTTTACCGTAGAAATCTGCTTTATTTCCTGAATCTGGGAAAAGTTTATCTTCTTCTTTATCAAACATAGACCACGGAATAGCGATTTCTGCTTTCCAGCTTTCGCCTTCTGTTAATGCATTTGTATATTTTACTTTCATATCAGCATTGTAAACAAGGCCTTTTTTGAAATCAGCAGTACCCCAGTTTACACCCGACATTGCTATAGCATATTCTTCTTCTCCTGCTGCTGCTCTAGGAAGATAAATTGAAAACGCTCTGTCCGCAACATCTATAGACTGTCTTGAAGATGTTGGATCTATGTCTAATCTTACAAAATCATAAGATGCCGGATTTTCAATCTTATTAAGATTTTCAAAATCTATTGCTTCAGGAGTTGTTACCGATGTATCTCCCGTATCCACAGCTATATACAGATAGTTTGCATCCCACTGTATATCATAGTATGAATCAAATTCATTGCTCGGGTTTGTTGAAACCATTTTCTTTAAATCCCAAGCGTTGTCGTCAAGTTTACCGTCGATTCTCGGAGCTGCAGCTACTGCTTCTTTTGCTGCTCCGTCTGCTTCTTCGGCTGTTCTTTCTGCTTCACCTGACGGGTTAATATCTCCTAAAGATTTTGAATCAGGATTATCAGGTTTTTGACCAGGTCTTGCATGTGAGAAATATGTAGCTGCAAAGTTCCATGAATTTCTCATATTACCGGAAACCATTGTATTTATAACATTAACTTCGTCTTGTTTATAAATATTGTTAATGACATTTTCTTTAACGGATTTGCCTGATTCCACATACCATCCGCTGAATGTAATGTAAGTTCCGTATTCTTCAGTATCGGTAACCTGTATATCATCCTCAACGCTCAAAATGTTCATTATACCAAAAGGAATTTTATATTCAAAAGTCCATTCTCCGTTTGGAGTTTCCATACCCCAAGGTTTATCACCCTCATAAGTAATATAATCTTCGGGTTTTTCAGGAGTTAATTCCGCAATCCAGTTGTTGAATATAGTATCCATATTGGATACGCTTTCATATGAATAATAGTTTAAAAGAGGAGGAACTTCTACTCCAACATTCTGAGTTTCAAAAAGATAAGTTCCGTAGCTTCCGTTTCCGCCTGGTTTTCCTTCAGCGTACTGAGTACAAAAATTCAAAAAATATTTTGCGCCATCATCAGGAGTCATTGCTTCATCGTACGGATCTATCCATAATTCGAATCTCTCAGTTGCTACCCACCAATAATTCGGATACCAAGGAATATTAATCTCCTCATTTTTGATTTTTACGCCGACATAAAGATCGGTTTCATCATAATAAAAAGCTATTTTATGATTATCATCTTTCGGCCAGCCCTGAAAATCACTTTCAACCCACTCATCAGCATTAATGATACCGTCAATGGTCGGTTTTTGGCCTTCATATTCTTCTCCGTCAAGTTCACCAATATATTTTGCATAGAAGATATTTCTCGGAGAAGAAGTATCTGCTGCAAAAACATGAACTGACATGCTTGCCATAGCAGAAAAAATCATGCATACGACAAGTATTGCAGAAAAAATTCTTTTCAATTTTGACACCATCCTTTTTTGTATTATTGTATTTATACTATTACATTTATCAATATATCACTTTTATAAAAAAATTTCAAGACGATTTTTTAAAATCGTCTTGAAAAATAAATAAAAAAATATATTTTAAAACCAAATCATATTAAAGGTATTTTTTTATTGTATCAGCCACCTGCTGAGCGCAAAGTTCGGCCGCTTCTTCAGTCAAATGAACCATATCTTCACATATGTATCCTCCTATATCTTTCTTTATAAGGGAATGAAGATCATTTACAGGAATATTTTCCTCTTTCATAACTTTTGCCGCAGCCGCATTATACTGATCTATTTCATAATTGCTTCTTTCTTTAAAATTATAATGAGCAGGTATAGTGCTCGCCCAAATTATCTGAGGATTGTCATATCTTCTCAGCTCTGTGATTATTCTTCTGAGATTTTCCTCATATACGTTTATGGGCGTAAGAGCTTCAACTCTCGGCGGCTCATGATGAGTATCCCAAAGCCCGTTATTCCAATGAACTATATCAGGTTTTCCAAGCTGTTTTATCCAGATATGCAGTGCCCACAATGTATAATATGTAAATTGTCCGTTTTCTTCGGGAAAAACAACCTCACAAAGTCCCTTTAATTTTTCTTTCACTTTTTCTCTGTAGCTTATGGAAATTGAATCTCCAAGTATCAATACACGTTTCATTTTTATCTCTCCATATGTTTTTTATGTGGATTATATAATTAACAATCCTTAAATTCAATATCAAGTAAATATTAGACAAAAAATCAGTAAAATACTGCGACAAAACGACTTTAAATATTGTCTTTGAATAATTCACATATTATAATTAAAATACATTAATATCAGAAGGAATATATTATGGAAAAAGACTAGCTTTTTAAAGATGAAGAATTTATATGCAATTTAAGAAGTGCAGGAATACTGATAAAAAATAATAAGATTCTGTTACAGCGCGAAAAAACCGGCTTTAAATATGCGCTTCCGGGAGGTCATGTTAAATTCATCCAACGCATTGATAAGAGAATTTAAGGAAGAAACAGGAGCTGGTATAATATGTTCAAACCTTGTTTGGACAGAAGAATATTTCTAGACCTGGAATAATAAAAAGGCAAATACAATTGCATTTTATTATTTAATAAAATTATGTGAAAACAGTAATATTCCGGACAACAACATTTTTTCCACAAAAAGATAACTGCAATGTTGTTTTAGACTGGATTTCCATAAATAAATTAAAACATATTACAGTATACCCTTCTTTTATGTTAATATAAATAATTATACAGAACATTTTATAACAAAAGAGTAATTATCATAAAAACAGCTATTTTAGCCCCAGTTTAGTACGGACATCATAAAAAGGCACCCTCTGCGGTAGTTATTTCATTCTACCATAGAAGGTGCTTTTTTGTGATATTTAAATTTTAATTATTTTATTCGTCGGCGCCGCAGCATCTTTTATATTTTTTACCGCTGCCACAAGGACAAGGAGAATTTCTTCCCACTTGATTTACTCGTCTTATCACTTGTTTTTTTACTGTTCCGTCGCCATGCACCGAATTTGTTTCTTCAGCTACTTTTTTACGCTGCAAAGCGTCTTTGTTAAGCTGAGCTCTCATTATTGTAAACACAGTATCGTGTTTGATTTCATTTATCATATTTTCAAACATGTCAAAGCCTTCAAATCTATATTCTACAACAGGATCTCTCTGTCCGTAAGCGCGAAGGCCTATACCGCGTCTTAATTCGTCCATTGCGTCAATATGATCCATCCAATAGCTGTCGACAGTTTTTAAAAGAACAACTCTTTCAAGCTCACGCATAATATCGGAAGTAAATTCCTCTTCCTTTTTATCATACATAGCAAAAGCTTTTTCAAGAATCATATCAGTCAAAGACTTCTTTGTCATATCATTTAAATCTTCAAAAGAAAATTCTATTTCGCCTTTTTTTATAAATACTCCTTCAAGCTCCTGCAAAAGGCCTTTTAAATCCCAGTCATCAGGGATTTCCTCTTCGGTGGTATGCTTTGCGATAATATTTACAATGGTATCTTCAAGCATTTTTCTTATCTGTTCTTTCATGCTTTCGCCTTCAAGAACTTCACGGCGCTGTTTATAAATAAGCTCACGCTGTTTATTCATAACATCGTCATACATTAAAACATGTTTTCTGGACTGGAAGTTTCTACCCTCAACCTTTTTCTGAGCAGATTCTATGGAATTTGACAAAATGCCCTGTTCAATAGGAGTATCCTCGTCAACATTAAAGGTTTCCATGATTTTTACAACGCGCTCACCGCCGAACAAACGCATCAAATCATCGTCAAGAGATATAAAAAATCTTGACATACCAGGGTCTCCCTGACGTCCGGCACGGCCTCTGAGCTGGTTATCTATACGGCGTGATTCGTGTCTTTCAGTACCTATAATGTAAAGACCGCCGGCTGCTTTAACTTCCTCTGCTTCGCCTTTTATGCTTTCTTTATATTTTGAATAAAGCTCTCTGTATACTTTTCTGAGATTAATTATATTTTCGTCATCTGTGTCAAAAAAGCTTATAGCGTCCATTATTTGTTCATCGGTATAACCCTGCTTTGCCATATCCGCCTTTGCCATAAATTCCGCATTACCGCCAAGCATAATGTCAGTACCTCGGCCTGCCATATTGGTAGCAATTGTAACAGCGCCTTTTTTACCTGCCTGAGCGACTATTTCAGCTTCTTTCAAATGATTTTTTGCATTAAGAACCTGATGCTTTATACCCTTTTTCTTTAAAAGACTGCTTAAATACTCAGACTTTTCAATAGAAATAGTACCTACAAGCACCGGCTGTCCCTTTTCATGACATTGTTCGATATCCCTTACAACAGCTCTGAATTTCGCCGCTTCATTTTTATAAACGCAGTCAGGCAAATCCTTTCTTATAACAGGTTTATTTGTAGGAATTTCCACTACGTCAAGAGAATATATCTCGGAAAATTCCGCTTCTTCAGTAAGAGCGGTACCCGTCATCCCGGAAAGCTTATTATAAAGCCTGAAATAATTCTGGAAAGTTATTGTGGCAAGAGTCTTTGATTCACGCTGAACCATAACTCCTTCCTTGGCTTCAATAGCCTGATGAAGCCCCTCTGAATAACGGCGTCCGAACATCAAACGTCCCGTAAATTCATCGACTATTATAATTCCATCTTCTCTTACAACGTAGTCGATATCTCTTTTCATTATTCCATGGGCCCTTATAGCCTGATTTATATGATGAAGCAAGGTAGAATTTTCACCGTCGCCCAAGTTTTCCACATTAAAAAAGCTTTCGGCTTTTTCTATGCCTTTTGAAGTAAGCGTAGCGGTTTTAGCTTTTTCATCAACAACATAATCCGCTTCGGATTCCACTTCACTTTTTGTATCTTCTTCAACTACCTTTTCATATTTTAAGGTTCTTGCAAATCTGTCAGCTCTTTCGTAAAGGTCAGTTGATTTGTCTCCCACACCCGAAATAATAAGAGGTGTTCTGGCTTCGTCTATAAGTATGGAGTCAACTTCGTCCACTATGGCAAAATTATGGCCTCTTTGAACCATATCCTGTTTATAAATAACCATATTGTCACGAAGATAATCAAAACCGAATTCGTTGTTTGTTCCGTAAGTTATATCTGCGTTATAAGCTTCCTGCTTTTCTTTGTTATTCATTCCGTGAATAACAAGACCAACGCTCATGCCTAAAAATTTATATACCTTGCCCATCCATTCGCTTTGATATTTTGCAAGATAATCATTTACTGTAACTACATGAACGCCCTTTTCGGTAAGAGCATTTAAATAACAAGGCAAAGTAGCCACAAGCGTTTTTCCTTCGCCTGTTTTCATTTCCGCAATTCTTCCCTGATGAAGAATAATACCGCCGATTATTTGTACAGGGAAATGACGCATTTCAAGAACCCTGTCAGACGCTTCTATAACAGTTGCAAAAGCTTCGGGCAAAATATCATATAAAGTTTCGCCGTTTTTAAGCCTTTCTTTAAACTGCGCAGTTTTTCCTTTAAGCTCACTGTCGGAAATCTTTTTATATTCATCGGCAAGAGCAAGCACTTTATTTACCATAGGCATTATTTTCTTTATTTGCTTGCTTGAATAAGAGCCGAAAATCTTTTCAATAACTTTCATATTTTATACACCTCTTTATATTCTAACTGCTATTATACTATAAAAAAAAAGTAAAAACATTAATTTTTTGTGAACATATTTCATATATAGGGAAAAATTATTGCTTAAAATTATTATTTATAGTATTATTAAAGAACGATTAACTCAATGAAGAAGGGATTTTTTTGCTCAATATCGTTTTAGTTGAACCTGAAATACCTCAAAACGCAGGCAATATTGCAAGAACCTGCGCAGTAACAAATTCAAAGCTTCATCTTATAAGACCTCTCGGCTTTTCCGTAGACGATAAACATCTGAAAAGAGCGGGGCTTGATTACTGGAAATATCTCGATATAACCTATTATGATAATATTGACGAGTTTTTTGATAAAAATAAAAATGGTGTTTTTTATTATGCTACTACAAAAGGACTCAATACCTACAGCGATATAAGTTATCCCGAAAACGCATATATTCTTTTTGGAAAAGAAACAAAAGGTCTTGACGAGGCTCTTTTGTATAAAAACCGTGATTTTTGTATAAGAATACCTATGAACCGCGAAACCCGAAGTCTTAATTTGTCAAACAGTGTCGCAATCATAGCTTATGAATTTCTTCGTCAGCATAATTTTGAACAGCTTTCTCTTAAAGGTGAACTCACAAAATTCAGCTGGGACTAATATAAAAACAGGGGGAATTTTATTTTGGAAAAAATTAAAATTATTACAGATACCGCATGCGATATAGATTATCAAAAAGCATTGGAGCTTGACGTTGATATGCTCCCGATAATAGTCAATATAGACGGAGAAGATAAAAGAGAGCAGTTTGATATAAAAAAGCAAGATTTTCTTAAATATCTTCAAAATCTTTCATCTTCTATGCCTACCACTACTCAAATAACTCATATAAGATGGCTTGAAGCTTTTGAAAAAGCTTTTGAAAACGGATACAATAAAATTATCTGCATTCCTATTTGTTCTTCGGGAAGCGGAACATATCAAAGCGCTTTTATAGCAAAAGAAATGTTTGATAAAAAACATAACAATCAATGTGAAATAGTGTTGATAGACGCAAAAACCTATTCAATAGGCTACGGACGCCTTGTTATGGACTGCGTAAAAATGAGAGATGAAAAAGTTGCATTTTCTGAAATATGCCGTATTATATCCGAAAGAGCAAAACAAGTGGAAATACTTTTTATACCCTATACTTTGGATTTTGCAAGAAAATCAGGACGGATTTCCTGCGCCGCTGCGCTTTTAGGCGGGGTTTTGGGTTTAAAGCCTATAATTTATATGGTGGACGGCGTTTCCACAATTATTTCAAAATTCAGAGGTCAAAATCAGATTGTTCCAAAGCTTGTCGAACTTGTTAAAGAAAATGCCGTTAATATCGAAAGTCAGGTTATAGACATTGCTTACGGTGATATAGGCGACGACCATAAAATTTTGGAAAAGGCCTTAAAAGAAGAATTCGGAGGAAATCTTGAAATTCGATTTTCCATGTTTGGAAGTTCTATTTCGTTAAATGCAGGCCCCGTTACTATCGGAATAAGCTACTACGGTAAACAAAGATGATTATATGGATAAACGGAGCATGGGGCGCAGGAAAAACTCAAACCTGCGCCGAACTTTACAGAAGAACTGAACGCTCTTTTTTATATGATGCGGAAAACGCAGGTTATTTTTTAAGAAAAAATCAGCCTTCTTTCCTTCATAAAGAAGACTTTCAAGATGATCCTTTATGGCGAGAGATAAGTTTTAAAATGCTCTTGAGTATTTCTCAAAATTATGACGGAATAATCATAGTTCCCATGACAATTGTAAATCCGCAGTACTATAAAGAAATTATTTCAAAGCTTCGCGAAAATAATATCTCCGTTTTCCATTTTGTCTTATACGCAGAAAAAGAAACTTTGAAAAAAAGGCTGAGAAAACGCTTTGAATTTAAAAACTCATGGGCTTACAAAAGAATAGATATATGTCTTAAAGCCTTTGAAAACGAAATTTTTGAAAATAAAATATACACAGACAAAAAAAGCATTCCTGATGTTGCAGAAGAAATAGCTTCCATTTTGAATATTCCTCTCAAAAAAAGAGATAACGCAATAAAACAAAAGATAAATATGTTAAAAACTCAGTCTAATTTTATTAGAAAACAGTAAAATTTAAATTTCTATAAATCTGTCAAAAAAGTCCGGCTGCGGCCGGACTTTTTATATTTTTACTTGTTAATTAACTTTTTTTTAATTGTTATTACGTTACTGCAAGTTTTCCTTTCCCTATCACCGTGACCACTGCTTCTGTATAATTTTTAACGTTGTTTATATAGCTTTAGGAACATTATTTATATCATTCATAACATTAACATTTCCTTATTGTCATTGGCGAATGAATTGAGAAATCTACTCTTTTTATTTGTCGTTCCGAGTATTCTTACTGGCATTCCGAACATATGTGAGGAATCTTCTTTTTTATTTATCATTCAAATTATTCTTTTGTCACTCCGAATAAAATGGGGAATCTCTTCCTTACCTTTATCAGATTCTTCGAGAACTTTGTTCTCTAAGAATGGCAAAAACAAAAAATTCTTCATAACTTCATTTCTTCCCAATGACAGGAACAAAAGATTTTTCATAACTAATACTTCCTTGTCAATGACAAAAGAATGCCAATCCTTTTTTGATTGGCATTGACAGTTTTTAATCAATTTTTTCGAATAAATTTAATATAACTAAAAAAGTGGTTATCTTAAAAAATAATAAGCCTGCTCTATATTGATTTTTATTTAGTAATATGATAGCCTTATGATATAATAAATTTTAAAGAAAAGGAAATAAAACCATGGCAAGTTATAAAGATCCACATCTTTCTCCTGAAGAAAGAGCAAGACTTTTACTTAATGAAATGACCATTGAAGAAAAAGTAGGACAAACCGTTCAGCTTCCTTATAACATGATGGATTTTGAAAAAGCGTGCGAATGGATAGAAAAAAGAAATATCGGTTCTTTTCTACACTGTATATCAGGTATTCCCGAAAAGCTTCAAACTCTTGCTTTAAAAACAAGGCTGGGAATTCCTCTTTTATTCGGCGTTGACTGTATACACGGACATGCTTTCAACAAAAAAGCTACTGTTTTTCCCTCTCAGCTTGCTATGGCTCAGAGTTTTAACAGAAATCTTATAAAAGAATCCGCAAAAGCAAGCGCAAAAGAATCCAGAGCTGATTTTATTCACTGGACTTTTTCTCCCGTTTTATGTATAGGAAGAGATCTCCGCTGGGGCAGAATAGACGAAACCTTCGGAGAAGATTCATATCTTATCGGAGAGCTCGGAAGAGCTATGATAGAAGGATATCAAGGAGATTTATCCGAAAACGGCAATATCCTCGCCTGCGCAAAACATTATATAGGCTACGGCGAAAGCACAGGAGGCCGGGACGCTTACGACAGTCAGCTTACGGAAAGAAAAATCCGGGAAGTCTTTCTTCCTCCTTTTGAAAAGGCGGTTGAAGCAGGATGCGCAACCGTAATGACAAGCTACCAGTCAATAGACAGCGTTCCTGTCGCAATAAACAAGCGTATGGTCAAAGAAATTTTAAAAGATGAACTTAAATTTGACGGTATGATTGTAACCGACTGGGAAACCCCTGCATCTCTTGTAAAACATCAGTTTGTCTGCGAAAATATGAACGACGCCGTAAAAAAATCACTTTCCGCCGGAAATGATATGATAATGACGGTTTTGAATACTATGATATTGCTGTAGATATTTTTAAAAACAAAGAGCTTGACATAGAAATTTTAAACGACGCGGTGCTGAGAATCCTTAAACAAAAATTCTCCCTTGGCCTTTTTGACAAACCCTTTGACATGCCAGAAAAGTCTGTTTTTGCCTGCAAAAAGCACCTTGATACAAATCTTGAACTTACCCGTCAAAGTATGACTCTTTTGAAAAATAATAAACTTTTACCTATCGATACAAAAAAAGTCAAGAAAATTCTTGTTACAGGCCCAAACGCAGACAACATACAAGCCCAATACGGAGACTGGACCTTCTTTACTCATCCTAACCCTGAACCGAATGCAGTTCCCGAAACGCCGTATTATACAATGAAAACGGGAATTGAAAACAGAGCCGAAAAAGAAAATATTAAAGTTCTTTATGAAAAAGGCTGTGAAATAAAAGGAAATGATTTTTCAAATGTATCAAAAGCTTTGGAAAAAGCAAAAGAATGCGATTTAATAATTGCGGTAATAGGAGATGACGTTTCTCAAAACGGCGAACAAAAAGACCGCAGTAATTTAGAACTTTCCGGAATTCAAAATGATTTTATCAAATCTCTTAAAGAAACAGGCAAGCCTTTGGTTACAATTCTTGTAAACTGCAAACCTTTGGTATTTGATAAAGTACTTGAATATTCAGACGCACTTTTGGAAACGTTTAACAGCGGAATGCTTGGAGGAACAGCGGCAGCGGAAATTTTGTTCGGTGATGTAAATCCAAGCGGAAAACTTCCCATATCATTTCCAAGAAGCACAGGTCAGCTCCCTGTTTATTATAACAATTTTGCAGGCTGGCATGGAGGAAAATATATTGACGTTGAAAAAGAACCTTTATTCCCCTTCGGATTTGGACTTAGCTATACGTCTTTTGAATATTCAAATTTAAAAACATCAGTAAACGAATTTTCAAAAGATACGCCTTTTATTGATGTTTTTGTTGATGTTAAAAATACAGGCAAAATTTCAGGATTTGAAACAGTTCAGGTTTACATAAACGATAAAATAAGCAGCATAATGACTCCTGTTACAGAACTTAAAGCTTTTGAAAAAGTTCATCTTGAGCCCGGTGAGAAAAAAACCGTTAAACTTACCATTCCTGTTAAGGAATTTTTTATCGTATTGCCTGATAACAGCTATGTTCTTGAAGAAGGCGAATTTGAGATTATGGCGGGCTCCGACAGCATTAAAGCAAAAGAGCTTTCTGTAACAATTAAAGCGATATAAAAGGAGTATAATATGAAAAGCAAATTATTTAACAATATACTTGCAGTGCGTCTTAACAGAGGAGAAGAAATAGTCTCTTCCATAGAAAAGCTTTGCAAAGAATATAATATCAAATCTGGAACAATACAGGCAATCGGCGCCTGCGACAAGATTAAAATCGGACTTTACGAGGTTGAAAAAAGAACTTATATATCAACTGTAATTGAAAAAGAGCTGGAGCTTATTAATTTAATGGGAAGTATCTCCCAAAAAGACGAAAAGCTGTATCTTCACCTTCACGCCGCTTTCGGAGACGAAAAAGGAAACGCTTTCGGAGGGCATTTAAACGAAGCTGTAATAAGCGGAACCTGCGAAATATTCATCAATATAATGGACGGATTTATAGACCGTATTTTTGATGATGAAACAGGTCTTAATATTATTGATTTTTAATTTTTTGGAGGACAAAAAATGAAAATACAGGAATCTGCCGAAAATTATCTTGAAACTATTCTTATCTTAAGCAAAACCAAATCACAAGTGCGTTCTATCGATATAGTAAACGAACTGAATTTTTCAAAACCAAGCGTCAGCGTTGCAATGAAAAACCTTCGTGAAAACGGTTTTATAAATGTTGATACGGCAGGCTTTATTACTCTTACTCAAAAAGGACTTAAAATTGCTGAAAAGATGTATGAACGACATAATCTTCTTTCAAGCTGGCTTATCCGTCTTGGCGTAAATGAAAAAACTGCCGTTTATGACGCTTGCAGAATTGAGCATGTTATAAGCGAAGAAAGCTTTAATATGATAAAAAAACACGTTCAAAAAAAAGCGGAAAAATCCGTATAATTTTATATCAAAAAGCGTAAAAATACTTATATACCAAACCTTAAAAGCCTGAAAGGCGGAAAAATATGAAAACCCAAATACTCAATTGTTTTGATGAAATAAAAAAACCGTTAAAAATTGAAGAAATCATTGAAAAACTCGGCTTAAATGACAGCCAATATGCCGAGTTTTTTTCTCTTATTCCCAAAATGACGGAAAACGGCGATCTTATGTATACAAAAAAAGGTAAGCTTTGCCCTCCCGAATTTATGGATTTATATACCGGAGAATTTGTGTCCTTAAAAAACGGCGGAAAATTAAAAATACAAAATAAAGACTTTGAAGTTCCGAAAGGTCAGGATAAAGGCGCAATGAGCGGTGATACCGTTCTGTGCAGTATTATAGGCAAAGGCAAAAACAAAGCCCAAATAGTAAAAATACTTAAAAGAAATACCGAAACCGTAATAGGAACCTACAGAGAGCTGAAAAACGGCGGTATAGTTAAAGGCGAAGGGTCAAGATCCGCAGAAGTTTTTATTCCGGAAAGGTATTCAAACGGAGCAAAACAATATGATAAGGTGCTTTGCAAAATCACTTCTTACAAGGAAAAAGGAAATCATGAGGGAAAAATCCAAACTATTTTTGGCCCCGACAGAGATTTAAGATCAAATTACAAAGCCATTTTAGCCTCTTATGACATATATGACGCTTATCCTTCTGAAGCGTTAAATCAAGCCAAAAATATATTTAAAAAAGGCGTTTTAAAAGAAGATTTGAAAAATCGTATTGATTTAACAGACGAAAAAATATTCACCATAGATTCAAAAGACGCAAAAGATCTTGACGACGCAATATTAGTAAAAAAAGTCGGAGAAAATTATGAGCTTTCAGTTCATATAGCCGATGTTTCTCATTATGTAACGGAAAATACTCCTTTAGATCTGGAGGCTTTTTACAGAGGAACCAGCGTATATTTTGCCGATCAGGTAGTTCCGATGCTGCCCTTTGAGCTTTCAAATTTTATATGTTCTTTAAATCCGGGTGAAATAAGACTTACAATGTCCTGCTTTATGACTGTAAACAAAAACGGAGAAGTTATTGATTACAGTATAAAAAAATCTTTTATAAAATCAAAAATAAAAGGTATTTATTCCGAAATAAACGATATCCTCGACGGAAAAGCTTCTGAAGAAATAAAAGAAAAATACAAAGACCTTACAGATGAAATTTTTCTTATTGATGAACTTTCCAATCTTCTTGACAAACAGAAAAAGAAAAGAGGCACTCTTGACTTTGATATTCCCGAAGCAAAAATTATTATTGAAAATGATAAAATTGCGGATATAGTTCCAAGAGAACGGGGAAAATCCGACAGGATAATAGAAAACTTTATGATTTTAGCAAATGAAAGTGTTGCAAAGTATATGTTTTTCACTTATATTCCATGCGTTTACCGTGTTCATGAAGAACCTGATGAAGCAAAAACCCAAAGGCTTATAAGAATTGCAAAGCTTTTAGGTATAAAAATAAAAACTCATCAGGGAAAATTATATTCTTCATCAATAGAAATGCTGCTTGAAAGCATAAAAGGAACGGATTTGGAACCTGTCTTATCCGCTATAGCACTTCGCACAATGCAAAAAGCAAGATACGACAGTACCTGTCTTGGCCACTTCGGGCTTAATCTTCAATATTATCTTCATTTTACTTCTCCTATAAGAAGATATCCTGACCTTGCCGTCCATCGTATGCTTAAAATGCATCTTGACGGAGAATTGAATGATGAAAATCTTTCTCATTTTGAAGATTTTGCAGACAGCACCTCGGAAAGATCCAGTTCAAGAGAATACAACGCCAAAAATGCCGAAAGAGATATTGATAAGCTTTATATGGCGGATTATATGTCCGATAAAATCGGAGAAGTTTTTTCTGCCGTAATATCCGGAGTTTCGGATTTTGGTTTTTTTGTTCAGCTGCCAAATACCATTGAAGGTCTTGTCCATATAAGTGATTTAAAAGACGATTACTATGAATATATTGAAGATAGTCTTATGCTTAAAGGCCAAAGAAGCGGAAAAACATATCGTCTTGGAGATAAAATATGCGTTCAGCTTGTAAAATCAGATATAACAAACCGTCAGATTGATTTTATTCCTTTTGAAGAAATTTAAATCAAATAGGCTGTCCATATTTTAGGCGGTTATATTTAAAACCATAAAAGTGCAGTTGTCAAAGAGTAATTAACTCTGACATCTGCACTTATTCTATGCTTATATTACAGGTTTAAAATTCAATGTATAATTATTAATTGCAATAATAAATACAGGACTTTTGCTCTCATCCAAATACGTTGTTACTCCGCAAGTTGCATATCCCTCAGTATTTTCAATCACAACTTTGTAAATTACAGATTCAGGACTGTTTTTCTCTATAACGTATGTGCCCATATAGCTTTTATTGTTTGCAGAATCTTTTATTTCAAGCTTTCCGTTTTTTGCCTCACAATTTAAAGTAAGCTCTTTTACATTTTTATAAATATCCGTTTCTGACGAAGCGCAGGCAATTACAGAACCATCCTCTCCGCCTTGAACCGTTGTCATAGTCCAAATATATTCATCAATTTTAGGAATATTCTCTATACCCTTACAGCTTGTCAGCCAAATTATAAGTAAAAATAAAAAACATATTCTTTTCATCACTAATACTCCTTAACGTTTTTTCCTAAACTTTATTAAAAGATAAACTATACATAAGATTACCGCAGCAAATATTATCATTGATATTTTTATCAGTCCGTCAAAAATTGTTAATGCAGAAATTGGTTCGGAAACTATAAAAATTTCTGTAGGCAAATCAACTCCTCCTATATGCGATATTTGTTTATTTTCTAAATAAGCAAATTTTCCTATAATCCCAATTAATAAACATATAATTGAAACTAAAGCAAAAACCATAGTCAGTATACTCAAAATCCGTTTTTTAGCATTAACTTTATATTCCGGATAGTTTTGGTTAAATTCTTCAGCTGCTTCTTTCGGGTTTCCTAATTTTTTAATAGTCTGTTCTACGGTATTGCCGTTAGCAATATGCATTTCAAAATCAGCGCGTATATCGCTTACTATTTTTTTCTTAAGTTTAGAATTAACTTTTAAAGCCTTTTTAAATTTTTTTAAATATTTATCCATAACAAAAACCTCTTTCCTATATAAATTTATTTACAACCGAAATATAGTGCTTCCAATTTTCAATCATATTTTTAAGAGCTTTTTTCCCTTGAGGGGTTAATTCATATTTTCTTTTAGTCGATAAATCTGTTTGCTCATCAACCGCTTTTATTAAATTCTGAGCTTCAAGTCTGTATAATACAGGGTACACCGTACCGGCCTTCGGATTTCTAAAGCAATCCTCTCCCATTTGATCTAAAGCATTCAGTATAGCGTATCCATACGAACAATTATAATTTTCAATCAAAGATAATAAAATCATCTCTAATGTCCCTTTTTTTAACTGCTGTACTTTCAAATTATCCACGTTTTTCCCTCTTTCACAATAATCCCAATATTTTATATAACTATTTAGTTTAGCTAAATAATTATAGTATTTTTATATTATTTTGTAAAGAGCTGATTTAATAAAAAAATACCATTGTAAAAACTATTGATTTATAAATATTTTTACGATAAAATTATAGAAATTTTTCATATTTAAAGGAGAATGAATTATGAGAGGAAATACTTACCATGATAATGAATATATAACTTGTCTTAAAAATTTCATTTATGAAAAATATTTTATCAAAGCTATCGATATTTCGCCGGCTGAGCGTGGATATTATGGAGAAACATGGAAACTTAAAGCAAAAAACGGTCTTTATTTTATTAAATTAGATTATGTAACTCGCCACCAGACACTGTTTCAAAACAGTTTGACGGTCATTGACTATTTATATAATAACGGTGTAGACTTTATTAATAAAATTATCAAAACTCAAAACGGAAAGCTTTATTCAATCTTTAATTCAGCCATTTTATGCGTATTTGAATGGATTCAAGGTCAAAATATAGAAACAGACGATACTAAAATTTTTGAATATCAAATGTTATGCCAAATATATTCATTAACAAAAGAAGGTTTTAATATTCCTAGAATTGAATTTTCTGACAGCATAGCAAATAAATTTTATAAAAAACGAGAAAAGCTCAAAAATGCTTTTCCAAATGAACAAATACAAGAAATTAACTCGATTTTTGAAAATCACAGTAGCCTTTTATCGCACTGTGCTTTACAACTGTCCAAAATATCTGTGATATGCGATAAAAATAAACCGAACTTTTATATTACTCATGGAGATGCAGGGGGGAATTTTTTTGTCGGAAATAATAAAAACTATATCATTGACTGGGATGAAGTTATGTACGCTCCTATTGAACGCGACGCATGGGTTATGTGCTGTCATGACTGGGCAACAAAGTTATTTAATAAAACCCTTAAACAAAACAATATCAATTATACAATTTTGCCGGAACGGCTGGCATTTTTTTGTTATTATATGTTTTTTCATTATATTTGCGAATTTATTGACGATTTCCCCGATTATGTAAGCAGTAAAAGAATAAATGATTTTTTAAGCGATAACTGGATTAAAGAACGAATAAACTTTGCAGATAAAATATTATTATAAAAATAAAAGTAATGAAAATAAAATTTATTTTCATTACTTTTTTATTATGTAACAGAAAAAATATTACGGCATAGAATAAAAAGAAATAATTTTTTTGAGGTATTAATGTATGGAACAAATTACATTTCTTTCAATGAATCATGCCTTGAAGGCAAAAAAGATTTTAGAGATGAACTCATATACAAACGTAAACGTAATTAAATGTCATACCGACCAAGGATGCGGATTTTGTATTGCCGTTCCCTCTAATAAAAGAAGAGAAATAACAAATATTTTAAGAATAAATAATGTCGACTTTATTTAAAAACTTATAAAAACAAAAGTGAGAAGGGAGAAAATGATATATCTTGACAATGGTGCAACTTCATGGCCAAAGCCTGCAAATCTTCCAGTATTTATGTCAAAAGGTATAACAGAATACGGAGCAAACCCCGGACGCAGCGCTTATAAATTTGCCTTGAAGTCCACAGAAATGCTATATCGAACAAGAAAAAATCTTGCAGATTTATTTCATATAGAAAACGAAGAAAACGTAGTATTTTCTTTAAACGCCACATATTTACTGAATACTGTTATAAAAGGGGTTATAAAACCCGGACAGCGTGTTTTAATATCGGATTTGGAACATAATGCGGTATACAGGCCTTTAATGAAATTAAAACAAAAAATAGGCATAGAACTTTTTACATTTGAAACCGACCTTAACGATAATGAAGCAACTATAAAAAACTTTGAAAATCAAATAAAAAATGATATTGACGTAGTTATAACACTTCATGCTTCAAATGTTATAGGCAGAATTCTTCCTATATTTGAAATGGGTCAAATATGTAAAAAGTACAAATGTCTGTTTATTGTAGATGCCTGTCAAAGCGTTGGAAAATTAGATATAAACATGAATAAATGCAATATAGATGTACTTTGTTTTTCACCTCATAAAGGATTATTGTCTCTTATGGGAACCGGTGTAATGATTGTCAATAATGACAAGCTTAAAATAGATACTCTTGTGGAAGGCGGTACCGGAGGAAGCTCCATGGACAGGGAAATGCCGCCTTTTTTACCTGACAGGTGTGAAGCCGGAACCTTAAATGTTCCCGGAATTTTAAGCATTAACAGCGGTATAGAATATATAAAAAATCAAACTATAGAAAAAATAGGTTTATATGAGTTGTCTTTGTGTCAAAGAGTATATAATTCTCTTTCAAATATTTCTGACAAGATTATATTATATACTCCTTTTCCAAAAGAAGATTATGTCGGAGTTTTAAGTTTTAATATAAAAGGCTCTCATCCTTCCGATGTATCAGGCTTTTTAGATTCAAAAAATATATGTGTTAGAAGCGGACTTCATTGCTCACCCCTTGCTCATAAAAAAATCGGAACCCTTCCCGAGGGAACTATACGGGTAAGCTTCGGTCCTTTCAACACTGTAAGAGAAGCCGACCAATTTGTATTTGCCGTAAAACAATATATAACAAATGACAAATAAACTTTTACTGATATCATATTAAGCATATTCTTTATGACAAACCTTATTAAATTAATTTATCCCATAATATAATTATTGAAAACCTGTTATAACATCATCCGATTTAATACAAAAAACTTTCACATAAAAAAATTCTTCTGCAATATTGCAGAAGAATTTTTTTATTGTTCACTATAACTTTCCATAAATCTTTCTATATTTTCTATTGTGTCCCGATTTATAAAGTGTTCTATTTGCTCAACTTGTTCAAGCTCATTTTCAGACTTATTCACAAGACAAAAAAACTTATGAAGAATATCATGACGGTATAAAAGATATTTACCTTGTTCTCTGCCTTTTTCGGTAAGCATTACAACTCCGTATTTTTCAAAATATACATACCCCCGCTCTTTTAATTTCAACACCATCTTTGATGCTGAAGAAGGTTTTACATTAAGTTTTTCCGCAAGAGAATTAACTCTTATATATCTTTTATCATCCATAAGACGGCAAATCATTTCTAAATAATCTTCCATGGAATTTGTAAGATTTGTTTCTTTTTTCATATTATATCCTTTTAACGTATAAAATTTTTCCTCCATTTTATCATCTCCAAATATATTTTTGTAACCATACGGCAGATTTTTGAATATTATGGTTTTAGGAAAGATAGTTTCCTTATACTAATTTTATTAAAGGGTGAATAATTTTATGTCAAATAAATCATTAAATACTTTAAAAGAAGGTCAAAGCTGTATTGTTTCTGAAGTTAATGCAAGTCTTAATACAAAAAGAAGGCTTCATGATATGGGTCTTATTAAAAACACAAAAGTAAAATGCCTTCAGAAAAGTCCTTTCGGAGATCCTGTAGCCTATCTTATACGAGGCACTGTAATCGCACTTCGAAGCGAAGACTCTTCGAAAATAAAAATAGCATTTAATTAATATCTGTGAAAGAAAGGAAAAATCTATGGAAAAACTTGAATTTGACAGCTTTATTTTAAAAGAAAAAACCACAGATAAAGTAATCGCTCTTGCAGGAAATCCAAACGTAGGAAAAAGCACTGTTTTTAATGGTATTACCGGTCTTCATCAGCACACGGGAAACTGGCCGGGAAAAACCGTAACAAACGCTCAGGGCAGATACAGTCATAACGGCATTAATTATACCGTAGTGGATTTGCCCGGTACATATTCTCTTATGGCTCATTCTGCTGAAGAAGAATGCGCAAGAGATTTTATTTGTTTTTCAAAAAGCGACTGTACCGTTGTAGTATGCGACGGAACCTGTCTTGAAAGAAATTTAAATCTTGTTCTTCAAACAATGGAAATTACCAAAAACGCCGTATTATGTATAAATCTTATTGATGAAGTCAAGAAAAAAAACATAACTATAGACAAGGAAAAACTTGAAGAGCTTTTAAAAATTCCCGTAGTATTTACTCAGGCAAGAAAGAAAAAAAGTCTTGTAAATTTATTAAATAAAATAGAAGAAGCTTCGTCTAAAAAACAATCCTCCTTTCCTTTTAAAGTAAAATATACAAAAGTTATAGAAGATGCTGTTTCTATACTTGAACCTGCCGTAAAAAACGTATTGAAAGATTCCCTCGATTCAAGATGGGTAACGCTGAGACTTTTGGATTTTGATGAAAAGCTTTTTGATGCCATGACAAAATTTTTGGGCTATAGCCTTCTTGACAATGAAGAAATATCAAAATCAAAAAAACTTGCCGAAGATTTTCTAAAAGAAAATAACATAGAAAAATCAAAGCTTAGAGAAATGATTGTATCATGTATTGTAATGAACAGCGAAGCAATCTGCAATGAGTGTGTATTTTTCAATAAAATAAACTACAATGAAAGAGACAGAAAGCTTGATAAAATCCTTACTTCAAAAAAAACAGGAATTCCTATAATGCTTTTGCTTTTAACAGGAATTTTTTATCTGACTATACAAGGCGCCAACTACCCCTCTCAGCTTTTATCTCAGGGACTCTTTTATATTCAAGATAAGCTTGTGGAATTTTTTGAATTTATAAACGCCCCTGATTTTATTACCGGGGTACTGGTTTTGGGAGTTTACAGAGTTGTAGCATGGGTGGTTTCCGTTATGCTGCCTCCTATGGCAATATTTTTTCCTCTTTTTACTCTGCTTGAAGATTTCGGATATCTTCCTCGGGTAGCGTTTAATCTTGACAACAAATTCAAAAAAGCAAACGCCTGCGGCAAACAAAGCCTTACAATGTGCATGGGCCTTGGCTGCAATGCAGCCGGTATTGTAGGATGCCGTATTATTGATTCTCCGAGAGAAAGGCTTATTGCCATTATTACCAATAATTTTGTTCCCTGCAACGGCAGATTTCCTACTCTGATTGCAATAATTACAATGTTTTTTACCGGAATGTTTATTTTCCCTCTTAACAGTATTATGGCTCCGGTAATGCTGACAGGTATTATACTTTTAGGAGTAATGATGACTTTTTGGGTATCAAAATGGCTTTCCAAAACATTGTTGAAAGGAGTTCCCTCCTCTTTTGCTCTTGAACTTCCTCCCTACAGAAGACCTCAGATAGGAAAGGTAATTGTACGCTCTATTTTGGACAGAACCATATATGTACTTGGAAGGGCTGTATGTGTTGCTGCTCCTGCCGGGCTTATAATATGGCTTATGGCCAATATAGATATCGGTGATATATCTCTTTTAAATCATGTATCGTCATTTTTAGATCCCTTTGGAAAACTTTTAGGTATGGACGGAACAATAATTCTTGCATTTATTTTAGGCTTTCCGGCAAATGAAATAGTTATTCCAATAATTATTATGGCTTATCTGAGCGAAGGCACTTTAATAGAAATGGAAAATCTTTTTGAGCTTAAAAATCTTCTTGTGGCAAACGGCTGGACCTGGATTACCGCAATATCAACAATGCTGTTTTCACTTATGCACTGGCCCTGTTCCACATCATGTCTGACAATAAAAAAAGAAACTCAAAGCTGGAAATGGACCTTTGTCTCCTTCGCCGTTCCTACCGTTATCGGAATTATAGTATGTTTTGTTTTTGCAAACAGCGCCCGTCTTTTATCATTAATATTTTAAAAATTTATACGCAGAAGATAAAAAAATTTTATCTTCTGCGTTTTTATACTTCAAAATTAGTTTACATAACAATCTAAAAAAATGGTAAATTTTTTATAAACTAATGTTAATTATAGTTATAATGCACAAAATAATCTTGTTAATTTTGTATAACATTTTATTTTAAAAATTGTTGTAATAAAGTTAAATCTAAGGTATATTAGTATATATGAATGGTTTTTATATCAATTTTTTACTTTTTAATAATGTGAGTAAAAATAAGCATATTAAAATGTAAATTATTGTTAAAGACAAAAAAATGAAAGGAAGATTATTATGAAGTTAAAACGAATTCTTGCGCTGTTAATGTCTGCAATAATGATATTTACAGTAATGGGTTCTGCTATGCCTTTTGCCGTTTTCGGACTTGAGGATGAAAATCCCAATCTGGCTTTAAATAAGCCCACAGATTGCTCCGGAATAGAGCTTGAAGGCTACAATTTTGAAAGTCCCTCCGCTGTAGACGGAAATATGAACACCAGATGGTCCTCAAACAAAGATATTTTAAGCGATATCGTATGGATCTCAGTGGATTTGGAAAAGCCTACTGTAGTCGGTCAGATCAATATTTCATGGCAGCTTGCAAACTCCCGTGATTATAATGTTGAAATAAGCGACGACGGTGAAAACTGGAAAGTTTTAAAACAAATATGCAATCCCACGCAGGAAGTAGTGGAATTTACTCAAAAAATAGCTATTCCGGAAACTGTTACTACAAGATACATAAGAATAAAAGCCTATGAAGGAAACTATGCTTCTTACGGGGCAATGCCGAATATTTCTATTTTTGAAATAGAAGTTTATGCAAAACCTGATGTTACAGATCCTGTTATTCCTACTTCAGAATATAATGAAATAGAAATTCCTACTCAGGAAGAACCAGAAGTTCCCGATTTTGTAAGCGCTTTAAAAGATAAGGCACCCACAATTTCGGCTGACGGAAAAAAACTTATCCTTCCTGAACTTGAAGGCTTTAAAGTTTCTTTATACGGTTCTGATAATCAGCAGGTTATCGATCTTGACGGAAATATTTACGAACCTCTTAACGATACAACCGTAAGCGTAATGTATCAAATTCAGAGTATCGCAACTCCGGAATTTGTACAAGGCGGCGGTGACTTTAATTTTGAAGTTAAAATTCCGGGAAAATATAAAAAAGAAGCGAATGATAACGAAATGCCTGATGTTCTTCCATCTCTTCGTGAGTGGAAAGGCGCTCAAGGATATATGAATATTACTTCTTCAAGCGCAATAGTGCTTAAAGAAGATCAATATGATACACTTCTTCCCAAAGCTGAGCAGATACAGGAATATTTCAAAACAATGCTTAATTTTGATATAAGCATTAAAAAAGGTGCTCCTTCTGCCGGAGATATTTATCTTGTTATGGATAAAAACGTATCCGAGCTTGGAAAAGAAGGCTATTATTTAAATATTGAAGATTATGCTACCGTTCAGGCTCCTGAACTTACAGGTATTCTTTACGGCGGTATATCAATCACACAGATTCTTTATCAGACAAAAGATGATCTTAAACTTCCCAAAGGTCTTGCCAGAGACTATCCAAAATATGAAACAAGAGGCGGCATGCTTGACGCGGCAAGAGCTTGGATACCGATGGATTATCTTAAAGAAATGACAAAATATATGGCATGGTACAAATTAAATGAAATTCATGTTCATATAAATGAATCTGCAAACGTATATCATTATTTCCGTTTGGAAAGTGATATTCCGGGACTTAGTACTCCGGGCGAACATTACACTAAAGAAGAATACCGCAATTATCAAAAAGAAATGCTTGATTACGGTTTGACTGTAATTACAGAAATCGATACTCCCGCCCATTCAGGATGTTTCGGACAAATCGATAATCCTCCTCCTATGATTAACGATTGGAACTTAAATATCAGAAATCCAAAATCTCTTGAATTTGTTAAAGATCTTTTTGACGAATACATAACCGGCGACGATCCTGTATTTATAAACAAAATTGTACATATAGGATGCGACGAATATCCACATAAGTATAATGAAGAAATGCGCGTATGGATAAACAGTCTTATAAATCATGTTAAAAGCCGCGGATATGAAGCAAGATTCTGGGGTTCTTTCGGAAAACAAGGCTTTAACGGCTACACAAAAGTAACCGGCGACGCTCAGGCAAACTACTGGGCGGTTGACCTTTCCGACTGGAGAGTCCTTTATGAAATGGGATACGATATAGTAAATACCTGCGGACCTATCCTTTATACAGTTCCTGCCGGAAACTATGCTTTTGCAAACTATCTTGATTTGGAAGCCCTTTATGAACACTGGGAAGTAAACTATTTTACTTTAAACGGTACCGAAAAAGCTCTTTTAGGTCATCCTCAGACAATCGGCGGAAATTTCGCTTTGTGGAACGACCTTCATAAAGACGGCGGCGGATTCTCCAAATATGATATATTCGGAAGATTCAGAAACGGCGTTGCTATAATGGCTGAAAAGACTTGGCACGGCGAAGCATCTGAAGGTCAGACAACTGAAAATTTCCTTGACAGAGTTGAAAAACTCGGTCAGTATGCCCCCGGCGGAAATCCGGCTGTATATTTTGAGCCTTCCGGTGAAGATATTGCATACTATGATTTTGAAGACGATTCAAATACAGTAGCTTACGATAAATCCGGAAACAAAAGAGACGCACAAATAACAAACGGAACTATAACTGACGATAACGGAAATAAAGTTCTTGATCTAAGCGGAACAAGTTCAATTACTTTGCCTTTTGACAAGGTAGGTTTCCCGTATACTATAGAATTTGATGTAAAACTTGATACAAAAAATGATAAAAACGCAACGTTATTCTCAGGAGACGAATGTAATTTCTATATAAACTATGACGGCAAAGGAAAGGTTGCATTTACTCGTGACGGATATACCTTTGTATTTAATTACAAAATTCCATTAAAACAATGGATTAATATAAAAATTTCATCAAACGCAAAAGATACCATCCTTGTAGTAAATGATTCTTATGTCTATACTGCGGAACAGGCAGTATCCTCTCCGCGTAATGACTCAACCACATCTGTTCTGCCTTGTGAAACTATGTTTAACAAAGTAGACGGTATGATAGACAATTTACGTATAAGTCAAAAAGAATTAAAAGAAAACGACCTTCGTGCAAATAAAAATCTTGCTCTTGGAAACAGAAATATTACCGTATCAAAGCTTTTAACAAACGACGGCACATTAGTTCCGAAATTTATAACAGACGGTATTAAACAAAAATATTCAAGTTCTATGTCTCTTGCAAGAAACGAAGGAGATCAGTGGCTTATTATGGATTTGGGAGAAATTCATAATATTAATCAGATTAATATTGAATTCTATAATCATCTGAAATCCTATGATATATATGTATCAACTACCGGCGCGGATAACGATTGGACAAAAATATATTCTCTTACAAACGGTCAGCCGGGAAGTCTTACAATGGATGTTATAAAATTTGATCCCATTGATGCAAGATATATTAAATATGTTCAGAAGGAACTTTTAGACACTGATATAAATCATGTTTCTTTCAGCGGATATATCACTGAATTTGAAGTATACGGCTACGATAAAACTCTTTATGAAAATATTCTTGACGCAGCTGAAAAAATAGTTGCAGCCGGAGAAAAAATTTCCGAAGAAACAAAAAAACGTATGGATGTTAATGATGCAGCGGGCGCTTTAAAAAGTTATATGAATCAAGATTCAATATATCAGGCAAGATTAGACTTGCTGTATAATGACTTACAAGAGAAAATAGATATTTATGTTGCAGCTGTAGGACTTGAAAGCGGTATTATAGTTACAGGTGAAAAATCTGAAATTAAAGTAGGAGAAACTTTACAGCTTAATGCAAAAGTTATTCCTGACACAGCTTCAGATAAGAGCGTAAAATGGAAAAGTTCCGACAGCAAAATTATTACAGTTGATGCAAACGGTTTGGTAACCGCCCTTTCAAAAGGTACAGCAGATATAATTGCTGAAACTGCAAACGGAATTTCTTCTAAATACAGCATAACAGTTATAGACGATTCTCAAGAACCAACAGACGAACCAACAGATGAGCCAACAGACGAACCAACAGATGAGCCAACAGACGAACCTAGCGGGGAGCCGATCGGAGAAGTAACAGTAGAAGCAGACGACAGCATAGCATCAGCAGTAATTGAAGGAACGAATATAACAATCAAACCAGCAGCAG